>JADGRK010000017.1 GCA_017880985.1 Rhodoferax sp.
AACATGAACGGCCGTTGGTGCAGGGGTTTCCCCTTGCGTTGCTGGCGGCAAGCTGCCATTGGGGTTCACCGGGGCTGACCGCCCCGGGCGGTTCAAGCGACGGCTTTGAGCGTCTGCCGCCCAGTCTCCAGCAGCGCGGCAAAGCGCCTGGCAATTGAGGCCTGAATACCTGCGGCATCCAGACCCTGCATGGCCAGCAATTGGGCCGGGTCGCCGTGCTCGATAAATTCATCGCGCAAGCCCAGTTGCAGCACCGGTTTAAGCACGCGAGCCGCTTGCAGCGCCTCCATTACCGCGCTGCCGGCACCGCCCAGAATGGCACCCTCTTCCAGTGTCACCAGCGCCTCGTGCTCAGCCGCCACTTGCAGCAGCAGTGCCACGTCGAGCGGCTTGGCCCAGCGCATATTGACCACCGTGGCGTTGAGTTTTTCAGCCGCCTGCAGCGCTGGATAAAGCAGCGTGCCAAAGGCCAGAATGGCAATCCCTTTGCCCTCGCGCCTGACTTGCGCCTGGCCAAAGGGCAGGGCGTCCAGGCCTGACTGCACTGCCACACCGGCCCCCGCGCCACGCGGATAGCGCACCGCCACCGGATGGTCCTGCGCAAAAGCGGTGCTCAGCAACTGGCGACATTCGTTCTCATCGGCCGGGCAGGCCAGACTGATGTTGGGGATGCAACGCAGGTACGCGATGTCATAGGCGCCGGCGTGGGTGGCACCGTCAGCACCCACCAGCCCGGCACGGTCCAGTGCAAACACCACCGGCAGGTTTTGAATCGCCACGTCATGAATCAGTTGGTCGTAACCGCGCTGCAAAAAAGTCGAGTAAATCGCCACCACCGGCTTCATACCCTCGCACGCCAGCCCAGCGGCAAAGGTTACGGCGTGCTGCTCGGCAATGCCGACATCAAAGTAGCGCTCCGGGAAGCGCTGTTCAAACTCCACCATGCCGGAACCCTCGCGCATGGCGGGAGTGATGCCCACCAATCGCGGGTCATGCGCCGCCATGTCGCACAGCCACTGGCCAAAGACCTGGGTAAAGGTCTGCTTGGGTGGGGTGCTGGGCGCCTGCAAACCGATGGCAGGATCAAACTTGCCGGGGCCGTGGTAGGCCACCGGGTCGGCTTCGGCCAATTTGTAACCTTGCCCTTTTTTGGTGACCACGTGCAAGAACTGCGGGCCTTTGAGGTGCTTGATGTTCTCCAGGGTAGGGATCAGCGCGTTGAGGTCATGACCATCAATCGGGCCAATGTAGTTGAAGCCAAACTTCTCGAACAAAGTAGCCGGCATCACCATGCCTTTGGCCTGCTCTTCAAAGCGCTTGGCCAGCTCAAACAGGGGTGGCGCACCTTTGAGTACAGTCTTGCCAGCGTTCTTGGCGGCGGCATAGAACTGCCCGCTCATGAGCTTGGCCAGGTAGCGGTTGAGTGCGCCCACTGGCGGGCTGATGCTCATGTCGTTGTCGTTCAAAATCACCAGCAAATTGCAGTCGGCCACGCCGGCGTTGTTGAGCGCCTCAAACGCCATGCCGGCGGTGAGCGCACCGTCGCCAATGACGGCAATCGCACGCCGCTCTTCGCCCTTGATTTTGGCGGCCAGCGCCATCCCCAAAGCGGCGGAAATGGAAGTACTGGAGTGCGCCGTACCAAAGGTATCAAAGTTGCTCTCGCCGCGCTGCGGGAATCCGCTCAAGCCCCCCAACTGGCGCAGCGAAGCCATGCGCTCACGCCGCCCGGTGAGAATTTTGTGCGGATAAGTCTGATGCCCTACGTCCCACACGATACGATCATGCGGCGTGTTGAACACATAATGCAGCGCCACAGTGAGTTCCACGACGCCGAGATTGGAGCTGAGATGCCCACCGGTCTTGGCGACGCTGCTGAGCAAGTAGCCACGCAACTCATCGGCCAATACGTTCAACTGCGAACGCGCCAGCAGCCGCAAGTCGGCTGGGTCATTGATGGTTTGTAGCAGTGGATAAGGATTGTTTGACATATGCTATATTTTTGATAGCTGTTAGCACTTATTTAATAAGGGCTAGAGGCTAATTTCCCTTAAATTTGTATCAATTGGCGCGCTTCACAACCAGGCGCGCTAAACCCTGCAATGCCTGCGTGTTGGGCAAACCGCTCTGCGCCAGTGCGGCCAGGGCCTGATCCAGCAACTCTTGCGCGTAAGCACTTGATCGCTCCAGCCCCAGCAAGGACACGTAGGTGGGCTTATGCTGGTCGGCATCTTTGCCGGGCGTCTTGCCCAGCGTGACCGAATCAGCCGTGACGTCCAGAATATCGTCCACCACCTGAAACGCCAGACCGATGGCGGCTCCGTAGGTTTTGAGCGCCGCCCGGGCTTGGCTTGAGGCCTTGCCACAGGCCGCGCCCATCATCACGCTGGCCTGTAACAGCGCGCCGGTCTTGAGGCGGTGCATCTCGCGCAACTCGCTCTCAGTCAGCGCCAGGCCGACACTGGCCAGATCAATGGCCTGACCGCCCGCCATCCCGGCACTGCCAGCCGCGCGCGCCAACAGACGGCACAGAGCAGCTTGTTGCCCGGCAGGCATTCCATGCTCAGGGGTCAACAACTCAAATGCCAGCGCCTGCAAAGCGTCGCCCGCCAGCAAAGCGCTGGCTGCGCCAAATTTCACATGCACGGTGGGCTTGCCGCGGCGCAGCACATCATTGTCCATGCACGGCATGTCGTCATGCACCAGCGAATAGGCATGAATCAGCTCCACAGCGCACGCTGCCCGCAGCGCCGCTTCGTCTGCCGCCCCCTCGCCCGCTGGCAGAGCGTTGGGGTGAGGGCTGCTGGCTGCCTCCGCCGCCGCCAGCACCAGCAAGGGACGCAGCCGCTTGCCGCCATCGAGCACAGCGTAACGCATGGCCGCGATCAATGCCGCCGGAGCGCCGTGCTCTGAATTGGCGCTCGCCTCCAGGCTGACCCAGCGACGCAGGGCCGCTTCAATGCGAGCCAGATGCGCGGCACTCCAGGCTGCCAGGTCAAGTCCGTTATGACGTCTCACTCGGGTGTCCACGTTTTGAGCAGCCCCTGGTCGAGCACCTTGATCTGACCTTCAACCGCTTCCAGCTGATCACGGCAAAACTTGAGCAATTCGGCGCCACGCTGATACTGCGAGAGCAATTGCGCCAGTGGCAAATCACCAGACTCCAAGCGGGCGACCAGTTGCTCCAGCTCTTGCAGAGCCGCTTCATAACTGGCCGGGGCAGCAGAGACCGATTTGTGGGCAGAAGCCATGTAATGAGCTAATTTGTAGATTCAAAGAGGCGATTTTAGGCGTTCAGGCGACCGCTACAATGAGGCCTCTTCCAACCGGTCCTGGCCGGCTTCCTTTGCACCGCGCTTTGGCGCATCTCCCTGTGGAGAGTCTTTAGGTCATGACTGATGTCTGATTTAAGTCTTCAACTGCAGCAGGCCACCGGCCAACTACCAGTTTCAAGCTACTTTGACGAAGCGCTGTACCAGCGCGAACTCACCCAAATTTTCCAGCCTGGCCCGCGCTATGTGGGGCACCGCCTGAGCGTGCCCGAGGTGGGCGACTACGCCACCCTGGCGCAAGAGGCGCACGGACGAGCCCTGCTGCATACGCCCAGTGGCGTTGAACTGATTTCCAACGTCTGCCGCCACCGTCAGGCGCTGATGCTCCAGGGCCGCGGCTCACTCAACACCACCCAGCCGGGTGCAGCGGCCGGCAACATGGTGTGCCCGCTGCACCGCTGGACCTACAGCGGCAGTGGCAGCACCAGCAACCCGGCGCAGCCCGCTGGCAGGTTGCTTGGCGCGCCGCACTTTGCCAGCGACCCCTGCCTGGACCTGAACAATTACAAGCTGCGTGAATGGAACGGTCTGCTGTTCGAGGACAATGGCCGTGACATCGCCTCCGACCTGGCTGATATGGGGCCGCGCGCGGACCTGGATTTCAGCGGCTTTGTGCTCGACAAGGTCGAGCTGCACGAGTGCCGTTACAACTGGAAAACCTTCATCGAAGTCTATCTGGAGGACTACCACGTTGGCCCTTTTCACCCGGGTTTAGGCGGTTTTGTGACCTGCGACGACCTGCGTTGGGAGTTCAAGGAGAACTACTCGGTGCAAACCGTGGGCATCAGCGCCGCCCTGCGCAATCAGAGACCAGCGGGCAGCCCGGTCTATCAACGCTGGCATGACGCACTCAACCGTTACAACCAGGGCCAGCCACCCAAATCCGGGGCCATCTGGCTCACCTATTACCCGCACATCATGGTCGAGTGGTATCCGCATGTGCTGACGGTCTCAACCCTACAGCCGATCAGCGCAGACAAGACCCTGAACGTGGTTGAGTTTTACTACCCGGAAGAAATCCAGTCGTTTGAGCGCGAGTTTGTCGAAGCGCAGCAAGCCGCCTACATGGAAACCTGCCTTGAAGACGATGAGATTGGCGAACGCATGGACGCCGGTCGGCGCGCGCTCATGCTGCGTGGCGACAACCAAGTCGGCCCCTACCAGAGCCCGATGGAAGACGGGATGCAGCAGTTTCATGACTGGTACCGGCGTCGCATCAACGCATAACCGAACCATGCAAGCACTTTGGATGGTGTTGGGGTCGTTCTTTTTTGCCACCATGGCGGTGGGAATCAAGATCGCATCGGTTGAGTTCAACCTTTTTGAACTGGTGTTTTACCGCGGCGTGGTGAGCGTGATTTTCATGGCGTTGGTATTGCGCGCACGTGGCACGCCCTTGCGCACGCCGGTGCCGATGATGCACGCCTGGCGCACTGTGATTGGCGTGCTGTCGCTGGGCTCATGGTTTTACGCCATTGCCCACTTACCGCTGGCGACCGCCATGACGCTCAACTACATGAGCGGGGTCTGGGTGGCCGCATTCATTGTGGGTGGCGCCGTGCTGTATGGGCAGGCCGAACGCCAAGGACCGCTGATGGCCACCGTGCTGGCCGGTTTTGCCGGCGTAGTGATGATGCTGCGCCCGACGCTGGACCAGAACCAGCTCTTTGCCGGCTTGATCGGCCTGCTGTCCGGGTTGGGCGCGGCGCTGGCTTATATGCAAGTAACCGCGCTCGGTAAGGCCGGTGAACCCGAAGGCCGTACAGTGTTTTATTTCTCATTGGGCACTGTCGCTGCGGGGACCGCGGGCGTGCTGTTCACCGGCTTGACGCCCTGGTCCGCAGTGAGCTGGCAAAGCGCGGCCTGGCTGGTGCCGATTGGCGTACTCGCCTCCTTGGGGCAGTGGTGCATGACGCGCGCCTACAGTCGGGGCTCGACCCTGCTGGTGGCCAATTTGCAGTATTCGGGCATTGTGTTTGCTGCCTTCTACAGCCTGCTGCTGTTTGGCGACCAGATCCCACTGCTCGGCTGGGCTGGCATGGGCCTGATCGTGGCGAGCGGCCTGGCCGCCACCGTGCTGCGCACCCGCGCCCTGCCCAACACACCGGCCGAAGAACACTGAGGCCCCGCACCTGATCCACACCAAGGAAAAATCCATGTATGGCACCCTGATTTCCGCCTCCCAACTCCAGAGCCTGCTCGCCAGCGGCCAACCGGTCATGGTGTTTGACTGCAGCTTTGAGCTGATGCAGCCTGGCGCGGGCGATGCCCAGTACAGCCAAGCGCACATCCCTGGTGCCGTGCGCGCAGATCTGGACCGGCACTTGAGTGCCAACGGCGCACCAGACGCTGCCTCGGGCGGGCGCCATCCCCTGCCCTCACGTGCCACCTTTGCCGCCTGGCTTGGCAGCGTAGGTTTCAATAACACGATGCAGGCGGTGGTCTATGACCGTCAAGGCGCCAGCTACTGCGGGCGTTTGTGGTGGATGCTGAAGTGGGTCGGTCATGAGGCTGTGGCGGTGCTGGATGGCGGTTGGCAGGCCTGGCAAGCCAGCGGCGGCACCACGCAAAGCGCCGCATCAACCCGCACCGACACCCAAACTCATGCATCAAATTACGTTCTAGCCACCGCCAATACTTCGCTAACAGCTACTGAAACTATAGCAAAACAATTGGGACGACCGACTCTTACCCTCATCGACGCCCGCAGTGCAGAACGCTTCAAAGGCGAGATCGAGCCGCTTGACCCGGTCGCAGGCCATATCCCTGGTGCGCTCAATCGGGCTTTCAACCTGAACTTCAATGCCGACGGCAGATTCAAACCCGCGCCCCAACTCAAGGCCGAATTTGAAGCCTTGCTGGCCGGACGCGACCCCGCCACAGTGGTGCACCACTGCGGCAGCGGTGTCAGCGCCGTGCCCAATATCATCGCCATGGAAGTGGCTGGCCTGGGACGCACCACCTTGTATGCTGGCAGCTGGAGCGAGTGGTGCAGCGACCCGGCGCGGCCATGTGCAAAAGGCTAGCAGCTTGCAGTGAGCCGCTAGCCAACGATGCGGCGGCGGCCGCATCGGAGACCGCCACTAAATCTTGGGGGTTGCCAAATAAGCGGCGATGTCAGCCAAATTTTGCGCTGTGAATTTGCCACTGAACGACGACATTGCGCCCACCGAGCCGATAGCACCGCTGATGGTGGTAGGTGAGTTGGCACCATTCAAGATTTTGCTCATACTGGGAGGGGTTCCGTGGCAGCCGCCGCAACCATTGGCTACATAAAGGGCTTTGCCAGCAGTTGCTGAAGCCGCTGGTGCCGCTGGTGCCGCTGGTGTCGCTGGTGTCGCTGGTGTCGCTGGTGTCGTTCCTGCGCCCCTACCCGTGCCGGCATCCGCCGAGTCCAGGTGATTGCTATGGACTTCGTTTTCAATTTCGGTTTTGCAATCCTGCGCAACATTCGTGCTGTTGGTGGCGCAGGCCAGGTGCTCAACGTTATCCGAAACTTTTCCGATGTCCGAGAGTTGGGTTAGCAAGCTGTGTTCGACGTCGATTTCGACCGCGTGAGAACCGCCTGGAGCGCTGCCGCCCGTGACCGCGACGGTGACCGCGCTGCCAGTTGCTGACGTAATGGAAGTCTGGATGCTAACCACCAGAACATGAGCTCGTTCACCCGCTTTTTTATGTTCGGTGCTGCCCTCGGCGCTCTTGGCCACAAAGTTGTCAAACGCCGAAACTTGCATGTTGTTCAAGCCCAGTTGGCTAATCACATAGTGATCCGCATCGGCAACACTGGTGGTGGTGCCAGCGGCGTGGTCGGCATCAATCTTGGTTTGCACCATGTTGGTCAAGGGGCTGATGACGGGGTCGCTGACATCAAGTTTGCCAACCGGGGTTTGCAAGGTGTAGCTGGTCGGGATGGCGCCGGTATCCTTATCGGTTGACAGGCCTGCAGTAACCACGGCTATGAGCTTGGCGGTCGCCAGATCGGCCGTTGGAATATCGAGCGTGACCTGCCCGTTAAGGTCGGTGTGGCCCTGGATTTCAGTCGCATCGCAGACACCGTTGGCGTTGCTATCGACACACACCAGGGCGTTCTGAATCAGCCCGTCCATGACCGTGAAGGTTTTGCTGGTCTTGGCGATCGTCGGGACTGGATTGGTATTTGCAGCAACTGTGCTGCTGCCGCCCCCACCGCAAGCGCTAAGGCTAACAACAGCGGCGGCGATCAAGCCGAGTGTGAAATGCGATTTAACAATTTTCATGGTCAGATTCCTTTGCGTCATTGAGCAAGTTGTAGAAGACTTCTGGTCTAGATTTGTCCAAACTGGCTCTCAGGAATAAAGCTTCGTTTCACTGCATTGGATAGTACGCAGCAAACATTAAATCAAGCTTAACCAACCCCGTAACACTCTGTAATTAATGTGCGTGCGCCAGACTGCTCACCGCGGTGACCAGCACGATGCCGACCAGCAGCCAGGCAATTTGCGCAGCAGTCTCCCGTGCGGTCAGGCGGGTTTGCAACTGGGGTATCAAATCGGCCAGCGCCACATAGACAAAGCTGCTGGACGCGACCACCAGAAAGAACGGCAGATAGTCCTGTAACCGGTCCACCAGCCAGTAGCCAACCAGCCCGCCCAGCGCGGTCACCGCCCCGGCAATAGATACCTTGACCAGCGCTACGTGCTTGTTGCCAGCCCCGCCTCGCAACACCATCAAGTCGCCCATGTGGTGCGGCACTTCATGCGCCAGCACCGCCAGCGCAGCGATCACTCCGAGACGCATGTTGGCCATGAAAGCCGATGCGATCAGCACGCCGTCGCCAAAGCAGTGCACACTGTCACCGGTGAGCACGGCCCAGGCACCAGCCTGGGCTGACGGGCTCGGGTGTCCATGCGCATGCAGGCCTGCAGCGTGCAAATGCGTTGAATCATGTTCGTGCGCGTCAGTTGGGTCGGAATGCACTTCCTGATGATGCTCGTGCCCGTGGTGCCAGAGCTCGGCCTTGTCAAGCAAAAAGAAAAAGATCAACCCGCCCAGCAAGGTCATAAACAAATTGTGCGCTGCGACCTGAGTTTCAAACGCCTCTGGCAACAAATGCATGAAAGCGGTGGCCAGCAGCGCGCCCGCCGCCAGACTGAGCATGTGTTGCGTGTAGCGCGCCAGCACGCCAAAACCCAACAGCGCGGCCAACCACACGCTGCCAATACCAGCGGCCAGGGTTGCAAGCAAAATTGCTATCAAAGTCATCGCTATACAAGCATAAAGGAAGAGGCTTAGAGTCTGATTTCATAAAAAAGCCGCCCTGAAGGCGGCTTTTGCAAGATCAACCAAGGAATACGGGTTGAAGTTTATCATTCACCCTTTGGACCATTGTGGCAGTCATAGCAGCCCACATTCTGCCCTGCGGTGAAGGTCTTGGAGCTTTCTTCGACTATGAAGGTCTTGTTCATCTTGATCTGGCTCAGCGCGGTGCCGCGATAGTCTGCCCCGTGGCAATAAGAACAGGCTGCAGCACCGCCGCCCTCCACAACGCTCTTGTGACTCGAAACCCAGGCATTGCCGGTGGTGTGCATGCCGTGCGGACCCCCGGTGATGGTACTGGGCACCGTGATGTGGCAGGCCGTGCACTCACTGATGGTGCCTGCGTGACCCTGAACATCGTTGCTCAACACGTTGTCGTTAACATGAGAAGTCGGGTATTCGGCATGCGTTGCACCGTGGCAGGATTCACATTGCAGTCCGCCGTGGCCGCTGCTGAAACGGTACAATTAAAGAGCTCATGAGCCCCAGCGTTACAAAACCTGGTCCAACGCCGCCGCCAACTGCTCCACGGTCCGATCCGGGTCATGCCATTTTTCCAGGCCAAACAGTCCCACCCGGAATGTCATAAAGTCGCTCGGCTCGTCACACTGAAGCGGCACCCCCGAGGCAGTTTGCAGACCCACCGCGAGAAATTTGCTGCCCGACTGAATCTGCGGGTCCGCCGTATAGCTGACCACGACACCTGGTGCCTTGAAGCCTTCTGCCGCGACGCTGGGTAAGCCGCGGCTCTCGAACAACACGCGGACCCGACGGCCGATCTCAATTTGCTCCGCACGCACCTTGTCAAAACCGTAAGCCCGCGTTTCCTTCATCACATCGCGCAGGCGTGTGAGGCTATCGGTTGGCAAGGTGGCGTGGTAGGCATGGCCGCCATTCTCGTAGGCTTGCATGATCTGCAACCACTTCTTGAGATCGCAAGCGAAGCTGCTGCTGGTGGTAGCATCGATGGCCGTACGGGCGCGCTCACTGAGCATCACAAGAGCACAACAAGGCGAGCTACTCCAGCCCTTTTGCGGCGCGCTGATCAGGATGTCCACCCCAGTGGCTTTCATATTGACCCACATGGCACCGGAGGCGATGCAATCCAGCACGAACAGACCGCCCACCTCGTGCACTGCATCGGCGACAGCGCGCAAGTAATCGTCTGGCAGCATCATGCCGGATGCGGTCTCAACGTGCGGGGCGAACACCACATCTGGCTTTTTCTCCCGGATCGTGACCACCACTTCGCCAATCGGCGCAGGAATCCAGGGCGACTGTTTGCCATCACCGACACGGCGTGCTTTGAGCACCGTCGATTCAGCGGCAATGTGGCCCATATCCAGAATTTGCGTCCAGCGGTAACTGAACCAACCATTCCGAATGATCAATACCTTCTTGTCACCGGCAAACTGGCGTGCCACCGCTTCCATGCCAAAGGTACCACTGCCCGGCACAAGCAGGGCACAGTCGGCGTGATAGACCTCTTTCAGAATACCGGAAATATCCTTCATGACGCCCTGAAAGCTTTTAGACATATGGTTAAGGGCGCGGTCGGTATAGACCACCGAGAATTCGAGCAGACCGTCGGGATCGACGTGGGGCAATAGGCCGGACATGGTTATCTCCTGTTTTCAATTGAAACGAGCGCCAAGCCATTGGCTAGGGCGAGCTAGCTAAACAGCTTAGCATGCCTTTTGTCCAAACGCACGTAGAATACGCGCCTCGGAAGCGTGGCAGAGTGGTCGATTGCACCGGTCTTGAAAACCGGCGATGTTTTGCGACATCCGTGAGTTCGAATCTCACCGCTTCCGCCATTGACCCTTGTCTCTCAACGGCTTTCGGGCAGTCAGGGGCTTCTACTCATCACCGTACCCATCATTTTGCTTGATATGTTGTGACACAAACTGTCAGCCTGACGTGTTGCCCATGTGGTGGTCCGTGTTTAACCAGGCGTCACTTTGGGTGCACTTCCGTGCCAGATTCGCGTTCGTCAGCCTTGGAAAGGCCCTGGCCGAACTGGAACTCAGGCGCTGTGCCCCAATGAAAAGCCTGGGCGACGATTCCATGGCGTGTGCCCGAGCGGTGTTTCATCCAGTTTCCCTTGATTGACTGATGAGACCGCTTCCACGGTCGTCGGCTGTCAATTATTCAGCAATAGCTGCAGGATGACGCCGGTGGCAATCGCAACCAGAACATAGTCACCGCCAGTTTGAACCCAATGGTAACCACGGGGCGGGGCACTCAGGTGGTGGCCGCGCCAGTCGTCAACCACATATTGCCGGTTGCGGTATTCCATCGGAAGGCGCTGGCCCCTGTGGAATGCATGGTCCGGGCCGGCACCACGCTCGTCCGGTCGCGCATTGTTGTGCGCCCGACCCTGATTTTGAGGGCGATTCGGCTGGCGTGCCTGGGGGTTGCGACGATCCTGCTGGCCCGCGCGGGATTGTTCTCGGTCACTCTGAACGCGATCGAGGCCACTCCCCTGGGCGAAAGAAAATCCTGCCGTGGTCAAAGACATGACCATGATGGCGGAAACAATTGCGTTACTTTTCATGCTGGACTCCATTTGGTTAAGAGCTGTCGTATTGGCCTCACGACACTTTGCCGCGCCCGTTGTGTCGGGCTAGTATTGACCAACTCAACTACATATTAGGCTTGCTAAACCACATATTCTGTGCGCTGGCGCACACAGAGACGCCGATCCGGCCAGGCACTCGGCAGCTGGCCCCTAATCGTCCGCAAAGGTTTTTAGGAGAAGATGACGGGATGGCAACCCTTATCCCGGCGCTTGGCGCCTGGTATCGCGCATGACACCGGGGGAGCTCCGAACGGCCACGCGGTTGGAACAAAAGCTCGACGACGACTACCCATCGTTCTACCCCTTGCGTATGCTGCGACATGGCGAACACTATGCGCGACTGTCTGCGGTCATCTGCTGGACGGGGAGAACCAAGTCTGGAATGTCCTGACACTTGCATGCACCGAATGGGAATCTGAATGGGCGAGTGGAAACTTTATCTATGGCTGATGTTTCCCGGGCCAATCCTCTGGCTGCAAGGACGGCACGTTCGCCGTGTGATACCCCATTTGCCTGAGCCGCCCGGACAGCGGGCGGGCTCTGTCGGCCTGGGACCATTGATTCGCATACTGGTTGCCGGAGACTCAGCCGCTGCTGGCGTGGGTGCCTCATCGCAGGACGAAGCACTTTGCGGCCAATTGGTGAATGGATTAAGCCAACACGGTCGGGTTGACTGGTGCCTGATTGCGGCCACTGGTCTGGATTCGCTCGGGTTGATGACTTTGCTTTCGGACACCCCGGTTGATCAATATGACTTGGTCATTCTGTCAATCGGCGTCAACGATGTGACAGCGCTGCGGTCCCCGCGCCAATGGCTGCAATTGCAGGACCAACTGACAAAGCTCATCGAGACTCGCTTCAGGCCGCAGCTTATGATTCATTGCGCGCTGCCACCGATGCACGCTTTCACTGGATTGCCGCAACCGCTGCGCTGGTTTTTTGGACTTTGGGCGCAAGAATTCAATCGGCAGTTGGCTGGCGTGCTGTCGGGACAGACCCGGCGAACCCTGCACCAGCCATTTCTGGAAGCTGCTTCTGGCGGATTGGCAAGCGATGGCTTTCATCCTGGCCCAGCTGGGTACACAGCTTGGGCAGAAAGCTTGAGCAAAGGAATTCTGGCAGCCCGATTGACAGAACAATCGACGGTGTCAGCCATGGTCCACCGCTAAAACGTTAAATCCGAGCGCACTCTTTACAGTTTGTTCACAAAAATTGCGCACATTTTTCTTGTTTGAACGATCAAAATTGACTAAATTGCAAACTCATCAAGGAGCATCGTGAAAAAATTACTTCTAGTGTCAGTAGTATTGGCCGCCAGCGGTGTGTGCCTGGCGCAAGAAGTAGGACGCGTGATTTCCTCAACGCCCGTCATCGGGCGAGTCAACGCGCCCAGGCAAGTCTGCACCACTGAGCCAGTCGCCATTCAGGCGCCCAAGTCTGGTGCGGGTGCGCTGATGGGGGCCATCGCTGGCGGTGCCATGGGCAACGCGATCGGCGGTGGCATGGGTACAGCGGCCGCAACCATGATTGGCATCGTGGGTGGAGCCGCCATCGGTGACCGGATTGAGGGAGAACAAGCAGCACAAGTTGAAAACGTGCAGCGCTGCACAACGCAAAACTATTTTGAAAACCAGCCGGTGGCATACAACGTCATTTACGAATATGGCGGCAAACAGTATTCGGTGCAGATGCCTACCAACCCGGGCCCAACGGTTCAACTTCAAGTCACCCCGGTCGGAACCAGCACTCAAACGGCACTGCCTGCCAGCAACGTCACTTATTCGCAACCAGCCTATACGCAATCACGCTATGTTGTGGTGGCACCACCGGACTATCCGGTTTATTACCAACCAAACTACGTCGTGCCGTTTGCGTTGGGACTTGGTTTTGGTTACCTTGGCGGGTACGGTGGTTACCGGCACGGTCGCTGGCGTTGATTTCCCGCCAACAAGACCCAAGGAGGACGCAAAGTGAAAGCAGTGTTTGCCACCATTATTTTGTCGATTCTTTCAGCCGTCGCGGGTGTCTTGGCGGTAACGCAGTTGTGTGCAAAAACAAGTGTTGCGGCCAGCCCGGATTACCTGACTCGCCCAGCCACAGCGCAGACCGGACCTTACCCACGACAGCGACTTCAACAATGGATCAACCATTAGGGGGGGTTTGGAATGAAAGCATTTTTTGGCGCCCTTGTCTTGGGCCTGATGTCGGGCATCGTGGGAATCGTTGCTGCGGTGGGGTTGCACGAAATGGCAGCCGCCGCTGACAACTCGAATGCGATCTATCGGGCCACCACAGTAGACACGACAAGATCATCGGAATTCCAGTCGATCAGCGTCAACACTCCGGCTACCAGGGTCTCCTGACTCAAAGCAACAAGCGTCGAACCCGGCTGCTGCAACGGCTTCGAACGCCAATCCATCTATTCGAAAACTGACGGTTGACAATTCAAATGAGAATGGTTATCATTCGCCTAATACCAACTCTTTATTTGAATCATGTTTCAAACTCTGCTCATCACCTTTCGCGAAGGATTGGAGGCGTTTTTGATGGTCGCGGTGGCCACCCTCTACCTGCGCAAGACCGGTCGACATGCCCTGATAAGTGCCGTGCGCGGTGGCTTGGCAGCCTCGCTGCTGGCGTCAGTTGCAATCGGTATGGCGTTGGCTGAAGTTGGCGCGTCGTCGCCGATGTGGGAAGGTATTCTGGCGCTGGTTGCCGCTGCCGCAGTCATTTGGTGCGTGTCGCACATGCGCAAGATGGGCAAGCACATGGGCGGCGAGATTTCCGCGGGGATCGGCAAGGCTTTGATACTGGATCGGGCCAATGCGTGGTGGGCCGTATTTGCATTTGTATTTTTCATGGTCAGTCGCGAGGGGATGGAGTCTGCCGCGATGCTTTCTTCGCTGGCTGCCAATTCGGAGATGCGTCAATTGCTGGTTGGCGGATTGATAGGTCTGACGGCGGCCGCAGCACTGGCTTTGCTGTGGACCAAGTTTGGTCGCCAGGTGAACCTGTCGCGCTTCTTCAACGTCACTGCCGTCTTCATGCTGGTTTTCGCCGCCATGCTGGTTCTCAAGGGCTTCTACGAATTCACCGAGGTCAACCTGATACCCGGCATTGACAACCGGTATTGGCACCAAGCCAGCGTCCCCTATGTCGAAGGCGCTTACGCGCAACTGGCCTCAGTGATGCTGGTATTGGCACCCACCTTATGGCTCATTGCGGCGCATTGGATCGACATGAAACGCAGCCGCACTGTCGTGGGCTCGACCGCATGACACGTCGCCTCGCCTGAAATCAAGCTTCGATACTCACGAGGCCGCGGTGGCGCGTCGATGCCAAGACCCCGGCAAAGTTTAGTGGCTCGGCGGCAGAAACAAGGACTGCAAGTCGTTCAGGAAATCAAATCCGCGTACGCTCGGCCGGATGCGATTGAAATCGCGCACGATCAAGCCCTTGCGCTCGGCCTCGGTCAAGCCCGCCTGAATCGCGGTAATCGCCAAACCGGTGCGCTCAGAGAACCGCTCGGGCGCGAACCCGTCTTTCAAACGCAAGGCATTGAGCATGAACTCAAACGGCAGATCTGCCCGACTGACTTCTTCTTCCTGCGCCAGACAATGGCCAGCCAGGGCCTGTTCCATGTACAACCGAGGCTCGCGAAAACGCACCTGGCGCACCACCCTGTGGGCAAAACTGAGTTTGCTGTGGGAGCCGGCACCAATGCCCAGATAGTCACCAAATTGCCAGTAGTTCAGGTTGTGATGGCAGCGCTGACCGGGGCGTGCGTAGGCTGACACCTCATAGCGTTGCAGCCCGGCCTGCCCGGTCATGTCGGTGATGAGGTCGAGCATGGCATAGGCCGTGTCGTCGTCAGGCGTTACCGGCGGATACTTGGCGAACCAGGTGTTGGGCTCGATGCTGAGGTGATAGATCGAGATATGCGGTGGTGCCAGCGCCAGCGCGGTGGCCATGTCTTGCTGTAGGTCGGCCAGGGTCTGACCCG
>JADGRK010000221.1 GCA_017880985.1 Rhodoferax sp.
GCGAAACAACTCCTGAAACTTCTTCTGGCTGCCCAAAAAACCCGGCATCAAAAAGTGAAACAGGCTCCAGATTTCGCCCAGATGGTTTTCCATCGGTGTGCCCGATAAACACAGGCGCTGGCGGGCACGCAGCAGGCTGGCGACTTGCGCCGCCTGGGTGCTGGCGTTCTTGATGTTTTGCGCTTCGTCGAGCACCACCAGGTGCCACCTGGCCTTGAGCCAGCGCTCGCGGTCGCGCTCCAGCAGCGAATAGGGTGTGATCACGATGTCATGGTCGTGCATGCTGTCGGCAATTTCATGCCGGTCTTTGCCGTGCAGAACCAGGCTACGCAAGTCCGGGCAAAAGCGTGCCGCTTCGCGCTGCCAGTTGCCCATCAGGCTGACCGGCGCAATGATGAGCGCCGGGTGCTTCAGGCGGCCAGCGTCTTTTTCAACCTGAATGTGAACCAGTGTTTGCAAGGTCTTGCCCAGGCCCATGTCGTCGGCCAGGATGCCGCCCAAGGCATATTGGCGCAAAAACTGTAACCAGTTCAAGCCTTGCTGCTGATACGGGCGCAGGCTGGCCTGCACACTGGCGGGCACAGGCACCACCGGCAATTCGGTTTGTCCGCTGAGCTGCTTGATCATGCTGCGCAAAGCCTTGGCACCATCCCAGACCGCGCCTTCGCCCAAGGCAGCAGTGGTGCGCATGGCGTCCAGGCGCGAG
Source organism: Rhodoferax sp. (assembly GCA_017880985.1). Lineage (GTDB taxonomy): Bacteria > Pseudomonadota > Gammaproteobacteria > Burkholderiales > Burkholderiaceae_C > Rhodoferax. Next base: position 707 of record JADGRK010000221.1, read on the forward strand.
AGCTTGAGGCTGTCGCCATCGAAGTTGTGCGCACGGTCGCCCACCAGCTCCAGCAGCGCGGCCATCCAGGGCTTGAGGGAGTCGGTAGGCAGGCGGATGAAACCTTTGCCGTCGGCGTTGGGCAGGTAAATGAAGGGTGGAATATTCGGCAAGCCGGTCACCGGGTCGAGTGGGCTGTCGGCCGCCTGCGCGATCAGGGCCGGCAGCCAGGGCAGGATGTTGTGGCGAACACCATTGATTTCCATGCCCAGCGACAGATCAAACCAGGGCGAAGCGACCCCTTCATCGCCATCTTCACCCTCCTCGTCATCGTCGCCGCCTTGGGCTGCCAGCTTGACCTCGAGCCTGTCCGCATGGCTGATCCAATTCGTCAGCGCGTCGTCAAGTGTGAGCTCGAAGCCTGCCGCCTTGAACACGGCAAAGTCCTCCTCGGCCCATTGGAGCCACCTTTGCTGAGACGCATCACCCGGGAGGCCAAACATCCCTTTTTCGCCTGAGCGCAAACCAAGCCCCGTCAGCCGGGTAATGGCGTCAAGCTCGGCTTCGGCGTCGCGCTGCAGCAGCAATCGGCCTTGCGCATCATCAATCAGCACGGTGGTGCCTTGACCCGCCCACCAACCGCTTTTGCCCGCATAGTCAAAGCGCAGTTGCGCCTGAACCAGCCCTTTGACCTGGGTCTCAGCCTGCGGCACCGGCGACAGATGCAGCCGGGCAATCGGTGTGATGCCCTTTAGCGTGGCGAGCGGCTCCAACACCGGTGGCGCGGGCACGTTGCCCAGGCGCTGCAGCAGCGCAACCTGGTGAGTTTTCAAAGCCGATGGTTTGAGCTGCGGCGCTTTGAGCAGGACGTCGAGTTGGGCCGCCGGAATGCCGTCGGCCTGTACCAAGCCGCAGCGGCCGTGCACCGCGTCCAAATACAGCGGGGGCGTGTTCAGGCAAAACTGGGCACTGGCCTCAGGCAACTTGGCGCGCAAGGCCCAACCGGGCTCAATGGCCTGCGGGCTGGTCACCTCCTGCCATTCCCAGCGCAGCGGCAGGGGTGGACCCCACTGGATGACGGTGATCGGACTGTATTGGCCGCCGCTCACCAGCAGTCGCCCGGTGCTGGCCGCTTGTTCCAGCAGCATCAGGCCAGCCTGGCCGTCCAGGATAACGCTGGCGCTGAAATCGTAGCTGTAGTAATAACGCTGGCTGTTGCTGGCGGGCATGGCGCGCATCAACTGCAGCACCTGACGATCAGTTTCGGTGGCGGCATCAAAGGCGGGGTGGCCCTTGCCGGGTCTGGATTTGATGGCTTTCGGTTTGCCCCAGCCACCATTGACTTTTTGGTAACCCAGCATGGCTTCCATTTGCAGTTGCGGCGTGCCACCGTGGCTGCCGGTCACCGACAACAGATAAAGGTAGAACTCGGGCCGCTGGTTGGCGCGGCCACCAAAGATAGCTGGCACCAAACTCGGGTCCTTGTCGGCTGGCACGGCCACGCCAGCGGCACGGTCCAGCTCTTGCAGCCAGCGCAGCAAGGGGGCTTCTGCCTCTTGGCGCGCTTTTTCAGCGGCGCGCTCCAGGGCCGCACGGCGTTCGGCTTCGACCTCTTCAGGCGTGGGCGGTGTGACGCTGCTGTCCTGGAACGCCTCAACCTGCGCCAGGCGCCGACCTTGCTGGGCCGCTTTGAGCATGACTGCCACGCCGTGTTTGCACTGGTAGCCGACCGGGCAGGTGCAGTCGCTGTCCCAGCTGGCGACCTGCCCGTCGGGCGATAACGTCAGCTCAATCGACACTTTATAAGGTCGGCGTTCACTGCCTTGCACGTCGGCCAGCAGCAGCCAGTAGTCGCGCATGCGCTCGATCGCCAGGGTCAGCACCTTTTGCGTGAGATAGAGCGTCAGGCCGCGATCCCAGGTTGCCCGATCAATCGACCGATGTAGCGATTGGGTGGCAAACCAGGGGCCAGTGGTGGTGTTGTTTTGTATCAAATTGGCCTCTAGCCGCCGTCCCTATTGCGCGAGCAGCTATCAAGATAGGAATGTAATGGTTAGATCGCCAAGCGGCTCAGAACGTGCCCAGCCTGCTGGTCGGCGTGGTAACTGCTTCGCACCATGGCCCCCACCGCAGCGTGACGGAAACCCATTTTATAGGCTTCTGATTCGAACATCTTGAAGATGTCGGGATGCACATAGCGCTTCACGGTCAGGTGCGAGCTGGAGGGCGCCAGGTACTGGCCGATGGTCAGCATCTCGATGCCGTGGGCCCGCATGTCACGCATCACGTCCAGAATCTCGTCATCAGTCTCGCCCAGACCCACCATCAGGCCGCTCTTGGTCGGCAGGTCGGGAAACAGGGCCTTGAATTTTTTCAGCAGGTTCAAGCTGAACTGGTAGTCACTACCCGGGCGGGCTTCCTTGTACAAGCGGGGAATGGTCTCCAGGTTGTGGTTCATCACGTCCGGAGGGGCAGCTTTCAGAATCTCAAGCGCCCGGTCATCGCGACCGCGAAAGTCGGGCACCAGCACTTCAATCCGGGTTTGCGGTGAAAGCTCACGAATTCTCTGGATGCAGGCCACAAAATGCCCGGCACCACCGTCGCGCAAATCGTCGCGATCGACGCTGGTAATCACTACATAGTTGAGCTTGAGCTGGGCGATGGTTTTGGCCAGATTCTGCGGCTCGTCCAAATCCAGTGGGTCAGGCCGCCCATGGCCGACGTCGCAAAACGGGCAGCGCCGGGTGCACTTGTCGCCCATGATCATGAAGGTGGCGGTGCCGTGACCAAAACATTCGCCGATGTTGGGGCAACTGGCCTCCTCGCACACCGTGACGAGTTTGTTGGCGCGCAGCACGTCCTTGATTTCGTAGAAGCGAGTGGTGGGGCTGCCCGCACGCACGCGAATCCAGGCCGGCTTTCTCAACACCTCACCCGGCTGCACCTTGATCGGGATGCGCGACAGCTTGGCGGCGGCTTTCTGTTTGAGGGTGGGGTCATAGTGTTCAACCGATTGAACTTCCCGCAGGGGCAAAGTCGCCGATTCTGATGTGCTCATGTGTGGTTCCGTTCGCCCTGAGCCTGTCGAAGGGCTGGGTAATCCGCTCATGCAAAGGGCTTCGACAGGCTCAGCCCGAACGGGGGAAATCTGCAAGTCAGGGCGCCAGATAACTGGCCAGCTTCTGGCTCAACACGTCGGCGGCTTCTTGCCACGCGACGAAAACGCCGATTGTAGAAAGGTCCACCGTTTGCAAGCCCGCATAGCCGCAGGGGTTGATGCGCGAGTAGGGTTCCAGGTCCATCGCCACATTGAGCGCCACGCCGTGGTAAGTGCAATTGCGGCTGACCTTCAGGCCCAAAGCGGCAATCTTGCCCAGGCCGGTGAAATCGGGGACCGATTGACTTGCGAAGTTGTCATTGCGGGCTTGACCCGCAATCCATGGTTCCCGGGTCAAGCCCGGGATGACAGCCGTTTTCATCGGCCGCTGGGGCAACATGGCATGAGAACCCGGATCCTCCAGCCGCACATAAATCCCCGGCGCGCGCGCCACCCGGTGCCCGGTGACGCCAAAATAAAGCAGTGTGCGGATGACAGCCTCCTCAATCCGATAGACGTATTCCTTGACGAAGTAGCCCCGGCGCTTGAGATCGAGCAGCGGATACGCCACCACCTGCCCCGGCCCGTGGTAAGTGACTTGCCCGCCCCGGTTGGTCTGCACCACGGGAATGTTGCCGGGCTTGAAGATGTGTTCCGCCTTGCCTGCCAGGCCCTGTGTATAAACCGGATTGTGCTCACAAAGCCATAGCTCATCGCGCACGTTCTGTAGGGTCTCCAGGCTTCTTTGGCGGGTGAAGTCCTGCATCGCTTCGTAGGTGGGAAGGTACTCGACCCGGCCCAGGTTCGTGATTTTCATGGTTTGTTGCCGTTTCAGGACTTCACGGCCGCCCGGATTTGGGTTGCCATGCCATTCCGTTGAGCATCTTTTCCACCATCACAAAACCATGACCGGTGGTCTGTGCCCAGCGCTGGCCAACCAGGCGCTTTTCGCGTGAATCGTCATTGGTGGCGTAGCCGTCGCCTTTGTATTCGACCACCAGCAGCCGCCCATCGTTGAGCTCAGCCACAAAGTCCGGGTAGAAATAGTCGGTGGCAGTAGGCAGCCAGAAGGCGAACTCCGGCAATTGCTCCA
>JADGRK010000222.1 GCA_017880985.1 Rhodoferax sp.
GACGCACAGCCCGCTGCCGAGCTATCGAGTCAGTCGTTCAGTCGCTTATCGACCGGATCAGCGGTGTAGGGCAAGCCGCAGGTGATGCACACATAATTACTGTCTTCGCGCCAGTCGAATTGCCGACAACGGTATTCGAACACGCGAAAGCGCTGGAGATACCGGAAAATGAATTTCATGGGGTGCTTATGACGGGCAGCCGGTCATTGTGCGCCGGAATATAAAGGTGGAGCAAGACTCGTGCTGTCATCGTGCTACAGTTCGCTCGGGCATCAAACCCCCACGTTCTTCCTCCCTGAGCGTGGCTCGAAAGAGTTAAGACCCGGCCTTACCCGCTGGGCTTTTTTTTGGCTGAGTCAATGATGTACTCGTCAAGAGTTGGCATCACGACAATTCACGCCGCTTCGCTGCGTTGCAAAAACAAGACGGATTGATATATGACGGTACTTTTGACGGTACTCTTCAAAAGTTACCGCAAAGAAGCTAGTATCCATGCGGGTTACCGCTCAATTTGTGATTCCCGTCGGTGTACCAATTTTGATATCGGTCCTGCGTTGGTAGATCACCACGTCTTCATACCGATCCGATGGATGGCGGATGGTGCTGTGAAAAGACCAGGTCGTCAGGTCCACCATGTCTGGCAGTGTTGTCAAAGCATCTTTGCCTACGATCAGCCACGGGCAACTGATTTGTGTGTCCGCGGGCCTGAGTACCAGATTACCGTGAAATTCAAAAGCGGCGATCTGACCCCGATTCAGGTCGTGCACTTCAACGCAAGCGGGGTGCCGTAATACGGCCACCGTGCTGTCCACCAGGGGCGCATAGCTGCGCGCAAAGTCAAGCAGCGGTAGCCACAAGGTCATCAGCAACAGCCAGCACAGGGCCGCACCGCCGGCCGGCAGGACCAGGCTTTTCCAGATTGCCGCGCGGTGCCGACCAACACGCCAACGCACCAGCCATAGCCATGCCATGGTTGCGACAATAGCTATTAAAAAAGGAATCAGGGAGAAGCTGTGCTCAAACCCCGGTGCCAGTCGGGCGACGTTGGCCGCGGGTTGTGCGGGCACCCCGGTTTGCATCGAAATCCAGATGACCCAGATGATCAAGGCACAGCCCGAGAAAAACAGCAGCGTGAACCAGTCAATCAGCGCTGTCACGCTGCGCTGCAGGGTCGGAAGCGCGAATGCCGCCAGCGCCGCCAGCGCGGGTAGCGCCAGTAACAAAGAGCGGTCGGCCGAGGTGGTAGTCAGTGTGGCACCTACGGCAACGCCCACAAACCATAGCGGCAGCGCCAGATGTCGGCTCGGGGCACGCCAGCGAATCAATTGGTGGCGCCAGCGCCACAAGGTCCACAGTGCCAGCGGCCAGGCGGGCCAGGTGAACCACAGCAATAAACGGCCCTGGCTGCGCCATTCGGTCCAACTGGCCTCGGGCAGTTCAATGCGCCAGCGCCATAAATCCAGCCAGGTCGCCAACAGGGCCGCCAACACAGTCAGCAGCGCAATGCCGCCGGCCCACATGAGGTTGAAACGCGCGGTATTGGCTTGCGCAGTGCGATCCAGCCAATAAATCGCAGCACCCCCGGTGCCTAACAGAAGCGCTATGGTGGGTGCACCTGACAAGGCCAGTCCGACCAGCCCCATCGCAGCCGCCATGGCGGCCATGCGCGTGCGATAGGGCAGGGCGGCAAGGGCGTAAAAGGTCAAGGCGGTAAAACAGAGTTGGGCCAGTGCCGGCGTGGTTTCGTGCGACAACTGGGCCAGACCCAGACAAGCCATAAAAGCCAATAAGCCGCCGTCTGCCATGGCCCGCGCATAGTCCGGTGGCAAGGCCTCGCCACCAAAAGCAAACGCCACCGGTTGCGCCTCGGGGCTGCGCGCCAGATAGTAGGTGCCGTACCAGGTGGCAAACAGGGTCAGGGTCAGCAACAAGCCAAACGGGATGCGTGCTGCGAAGTCGCTTGCCAGCCAGGCTGGTGCCAGTTGCATGGCCCAGGCACCCAGCCAATAGGGCAGCAGCGCATCGACCTCGGGTGGCAAACCCATCAACTGCGGCGCAAACCAATCGGCTGTCCCACGTGCCAGTTCAGCCATGTAGCCAAAAGCCCTGATGTCGGCGCTTTTCCAGGGCTCGCGGCCAATAAAGCCCGGCAGCACATAGGCCACGCAAAATAACAGCAGCGCGACGCGCGGCAAGCGGTGCACGGCGCCTTGAGCAACGATGGCAGGGGTCGGTTGATTCACTTTAATGAATAAAAAAAGGCAGCGCGGTAACCCGGGCTGCCTTTTGCAATAACGCGGGCCAGATTACTTGGCGACGGCGTTTTTGCCGAAACGGTTGCGGAAGCGTTCGACGCGGCCACCCATGTTATCGACTGATTTTTGTGTGCCGGTGTAGAAGGGATGCGATTCGCTGGAGGTGTCAATCTTGTACAGCGGCAGCTCGCGGCCATCTTCCATTTTGATCATCTCTTTGCCATTGGCGCAGGAACGGGTCACGAATTTGAAACCATTGGACGTGTCCAGGAAACAAATTTCGCGGTAATTGGGGTGAATGCCTTCTTTCATATCTTCTCCATCAGTTGCGTTAGCCGCGTCAGCCCTTGTGCAAACCTTTTGCCCAATTGAAAGCTCGCCGTACTTGTCGCGTAAAACCTCAAATTATAGCCTAGTGCCGCAGACGTAGCGGCCACAGCGTGGGGGCAATTTTTCGACGGGCCGCCCCTAGAAAAATTAGCCCCCTCGGGGGGCAGCGCAGTACGCGCAGCGACAAGCGTGGGGGCTATTCTTCTAGCCGCCCCGGCGCATCAGGTCGAAGAACTCGCTGTTGGTCTTGGTGGCGCGCATTTGCTTGAGCACCATCTCCATCGATTCAATCTCATCCATGTTGTAGAGAAACTGGCGCAGGATTCTGGTTTTCTGCAAAATATCGGGAGCCAGCAGCAGCTCTTCACGCCGTGTGCCGCTGCGGTTGAGCTGGATCGACGGGAACACCCGCTTCTCATAGAGGCGGCGATCCAGGTGAATTTCTGAATTGCCGGTGCCTTTGAATTCTTCAAAAATGACTTCATCCATGCGGCTACCGGTCTCGACCAGCGCGGTGGCGATGATGGTAAGAGAGCCGCCCTCTTCGACATTGCGTGCGGCGCCCAAAAAGCGCTTCGGGCGTTGCAGCGCGTTGGAGTCCACGCCGCCAGTCAATACTTTGCCGGAGGAAGGTACGACGTTGTTGTAAGCGCGCGCCAGTCGGGTGATCGAGTCGAGCAGAATCACCACGTCTTTCTTCAGTTCGACCAGGCGTTTGGCACGCTCAATCACCATTTCGGCCACATGCACGTGGCGGGCCGCGGGCTCGTCGAAGGTGGAGGCGATCACTTCACCCTTGACCGTGCGTTGCATCTCGGTCACTTCTTCGGGCCGCTCGTCGACCAGCAGCACCATCATGTGAATTTCTGGATAGTTGGCCGCAATCGCGTGGGCGATGTGCTGCATCATCACGGTCTTGCCGCTCTTGGGCGGCGCCACCAGCAGGGCGCGCTGGCCTTTGCCGATCGGGGCGATGATGTCGATGATGCGACCGGTGATGTTTTCATCAGTCTTGGTGTCTTGTTCGAGCTTCATCTGCACGTTGGGGAACAGCGGCGTCAGATTTTCGAACATCACCTTGTGTTTATTCTCTTCAGGCCCGCCACCGTTGACTTTTTCCAGCTTGTTCAGGGCAAAGTAGCGTTCACCATCCTTGGGCGTGCGCACTTCGCCTTCAATCATGTCACCGGTGTGCAGGTTGAAGCGGCGCACCTGGCTTGGACTGATGTAAATGTCGTCAGTAGAGGCGGTGTAGCTGGTGTCCGGGCTGCGCAAAAAGCCAAACCCATCTGGCAGAATTTCCAGCACACCATCGGCAAAGATTTGCTCGCCAGCGCGGGCGCGTTTTTTGATGATGGCAAACATCAGCTCCTGCTTGCGCATGCGGCCGGTGTTTTCAATCTCAAGATCTTCAGCCTGTTTCAGGACTTCTGACACGTGCAGTGCTTTGAGTTCGTTTAAGTGCATGGAATGGCCCAGTGAGGGAAATGAACGAAATACGGGGGAGGTTTGGGTGAGGCGGATGACTATCCCAACCTCAAGGTTTTAAACCCGGAACTCGAACCGACTCGGGGAGGGAGGCGGCGAACTGGTGCGATTATGACAGGAAAATTTGCAGCAGCATCACACTTGGGTGGTGCCGCCGCAGTTCAAGTTGTTATTGCGGGCTGCTGGCCGGTCAATGCGGGCTTGACCCGCCATCCAGTGCCCGCGTGGCATGATCCCGGGTCTCCCGTCAGGCCAACTGCTGATCAATAAAGGCTGTCATCTGGGACTTGCTCATGGCGCCGACCTTGGTTGCCGCCAGTTGACCACCCTTGAACAGCATCAGTGTGGGGATGCCGCGAATACCGAATTTGGCCGGAATGTCGCGGTTTTCGTCCACATTCATTTTGGCGATTTGCAGTTTACCTTTGTATGCGGTGGAGACTTCCTCCAGAATGGGCGCGATCATTTTGCAGGGCCCACACCATTCTGCCCAATAGTCCACCAGCACTGGTTGCTTCGATTGCAGCACATCGGCGTCGATATCATGGAAATCAGCCGCATCGACGAGGCCATCCAGCGGTTCGGGCAGGTGTTCCTCGACCGCATCTATACTCAGAACGAACTCAACGCCTACAAAGACAAGCTGCCCTCGCTGGCGGCGCGCTTTTCAGGGAAAGAGGCTGTCATCAAGGCGCTCGACGCGCCGGGAATCAGCCCGAGGGACATCGAGATATTATCATCGCCCGACGGCAAGCCGCTGGTAACGCTTTACGGAAAAGCCAAAGAAAAAGCCGAA
>JADGRK010000223.1 GCA_017880985.1 Rhodoferax sp.
AACTGGCGGGGGCAGTCCATCTGCCCCTTGCGGATCATGTGCGTGGTCTCGATACCTGCGATGATGATTCGAGCACTCCAAAATGACTTGAATCCCAGCATTGGGCGCGTGATGCGTTTGATGGCACTGTGGTCCTGCTCGACAATGTTGTTCAAGTATTTTGACTGGCGCAATTGGATATCAGCGCAGCAGTCCGCCCTGATGCATTCAATGGCCGCTGTGTTGGCGCCGCTCTTGTCGATAGTGATCTTCTCTGGCAAATCGTGCAGGTTGATGACCCTCTCCAGAAAGCGCCGTGCTGCAGCCAGATCCCGCCCGGCAGTGAGGAGGAAGTCGACTGTGTCGCCTTCGCGATCAACGGCGCGGTACAGATACTTCCATTGGCCTGCGACCTTGATATAAGTCTCGTCCATTCTCCAGCTACTGCCCACCGGGCGCTTGCGCCGACGAAATACGACTGCCAGCACCGGCAACATCTTGATCGCCCAGCGATGGACCGTGGCGTGGTCAACGAAAACACCGCGCTCTTGCATCACTTGCTCGATGTGACGCAGACTCAATGGGTAGGCCACGTACCACCGTACGCACGTCAGCATGACTTCCAGCGGATAGTGGAGCCGTTTGAGAACCTTGCGCAAGGTGCTATTGATCAAACATTTACGGCAATTATGCATGGCGCAGATTGTCGGAGATCCTTATTGCAACAGAACCTTCATCAGGTCCACGCGCTGCACTATGTGATCTTCAGCCGGTGAGGGAAATCCAGCCTGTACCCAACAGGGCAGTTTGTTGATCCATACCGGGGCCTCTGAGATCAGGACTGGAGAGTTGAGTTCGAGAATTTGCGGTTGCATGGATAACTGTTGTTTTGCACGGTCTATGTGCTTCAGTCACCCCTGATCACTGCCCATTTTGTGAGCAGCAGAAGCGATTGCAGCAACGACGCCGTCTCTGAGAGTTAGTCACCAAGTTATCAACAAACTAAATCACCGTTCCTGGGGGCAACTTGACTCTGCACTCAAGGTTCGCAGGGGATGGACACATCAGGGTTATCCCCAATTGGAGGATCAACGGCGGTGTGGTCCTCAATGAAATGTTTTCGGCCTGTACCATCCGTCGAATGTGCAGCCACTATCAAGCCCTCAAAGAACAGGACAAATACCGCCGTTACTTCGGCGTGGAGCCGCCTGTTGATCTCTATAAGTTCGACATGTGGCCAAGCTATCTGGGGGCCTTCATACGGCGCCATCCGCATGCCGACGTCGGCGACGAGGCCGTGCTGCAGTGTGAGGCCCTGACCGGCTTGTTTGGCCTTGTGCCACACTGGTCACTCGACACCAAGATCACCAAACACACCTACAACGCCCGCAGTGAAACGGTTGCGGCGAAACCCAGTTTTCGCGAGGCGTGGAAGCATGCTCAGCACTGCATCATCCCCGCCGAAGCGTTCTTTGAACCGGACTGGCGTAGCGGCAAGGCAGTACCGACCCGCATCGCACGCGCTGCCGGTGATCCGATGGGGATTGCCGGATTGTGGTCGTGGTGGAAGTCGCCCAAGGGCGAGGTGATACACAGTTACACGATGCTGACCATCAATGCCGACGATCACCCGCTGATGCGGCTGTTTCACAAGCCCACCGATGAGAAACGGATGGTGGTGATCCTGCCGCCTGAAAGGTACCAGGACTGGCTGGTGGCGCCCGCGGAGCACAGCATGGAGTTCATGAAGCCGATTCCGGCTGCTCACCTTCAGGCAGACCACCTCCTGCGCGACAGTTCGCCAACGGCGAGCGGTCCTTTCTTAGGCAGGGCATGACTGGAAGCGACAGTAAAGCTAACCGGGCGCGGCACGGAAAACGAAAAAATAAAGCCGCTGTATAACCGCGCTCCGGTTGAGCGCAATGCAGACAGTTCCACGACAATCACTTGGTAACGTCGATCTGCGCGAGGGCTCTGCGGATCGCGCTCGCGTCGCCAGTTCGAACCAGGCGCGCGATTTCCCGGTCATTGCTTAGAAAAACCAGCGTGGGCCACAGCTTCACTTTGAATGAACGACCCAGAGGCCGGCCGCTGCCGTCAGCAATTTTGATATGGCGCACGCGCGGGTGATCGGCAAAAGCGGAGGCCAGCAGCGGTTGGGCGGCGCGACAGTATCCGCACCACGGGCTGCCAAACTCGAGCACGGTAGGCCCTTCGAGCCTATCGATTTCATCGCGCGCCGGTTCGATCGCCGCATACACTTCGTTCATCGTCATAAGATTCCAGGCTACCTACGAATATGTAAAGGATTGAGTTGTCGATCACTATAGCCCATCAGAAAGCGCACCCATTGCTGTCGCCAGAGACTGTGTGAAAACGCACTGCATACGCGTTTGCATAGTACGGTCGTCCTGAATTTCCGGTCCGTTCAAGTTGCCTTTGAGCTGCCGCCGCTTCAAACAGTATTTGGACCTTCAAAAGGGCTTGTTTTCTGGTCCGGTCGTCGTAAAAGCTAGCAAGGTGACCTGCGTTCTCTCTTCGCCTTCAATGTATCGCTTCATCTGCTGGGCTCCATCAATGAACTCACATCGATGACAACGCACAATGCCTGCCAAAGGTAGACAAAATCAACGCGTTTTTACACAGCCTCCAGCGCTTGCTGTCATTCAGCGGAGTCCCCCATTGGGGTCAATGGTGACACTTTGTCCCAACTCATTGGGAATCACCAGGCGTTGGTGTGGAATGGATGGCGATACCAAAATCTTCATCAATAGTGACGGCCGGGTAATGAAACCGCACCGGGCCATCCGGGCGTTCATTCACATACTGGAACACCAGCGGATCGGTACTTTTGCGTGCCTCCTCCACAGTACCCTGGAACGCGACCGTTCCACTGTCGAGAATGACAACATGGTCGGCAATCTCAAGGGTTTGCTTGAGTTCATGCGATACAAAAATACTGGTCAGTCCCATGGAGTCATTGAGCTGACGAATCAGGTGCGCTGCGACACGAAGCGAAATCGGATCGAGACCGGAAAAAGGCTCGTCGTACATCACCAATTCCGGGTCCAGTGCAATCGCCCGCGCTATTCCAATACGCTTGGCCATCCCACCCGACACTTCACTGGGCATGAGGTCACGCGCGTTTCGCAGGCCCACCGCATTGAGCTTCATCAAGACAATGTCACGGATGAGTGATTCGGGCAGATCGGTATGTTCACGCAGTGGGAAGGCAACGTTCTCAAACACGCTCATGTCAGCAAACAAGGCGCCGAACTGAAACAACATGCCCATGCGACGCCTGACGGCATAGAGTTGTTTCTGGTCCATGGGGCCTATGTCTTGCCCATCAAACAGCATTTGCCCTGACCACGCACGACTCTGGCCGCCGATCAAACGCAGCGTGGTCGTCTTGCCACCGCCCATCGGACCTATTAGTGCCGTGACCTTGCCCCGAGGTATGCGCAGGGAAACGTCATCCAGAACGGCACGCTCCCCGTAGCCAAAGGTCAGGTTACGCAATTCAACAAGTGATGGGTTCACGGTATGTGGCATAAATACTCAAACCGGACAGCGCCCGGCACGCAAATGATAGGGGATTCAGGACCGGAAGTCGCCCAAGCCCTGAAAGTCTTTCGATGACGCACCCATGCCATGCATTGTGAAACGCGCCTATGGGCCGTTCTGGTGCAGCCACCACCATGACCGAGACGGGCGCGTGCGAATAGATTTAGCCGCCTCAATGATCAGGTGGCTGGCCTATGCTTGACTGCGGCCAGCGGTTTGGATGCTCATACCGTTGTCGGTCAGGGCCTGCGCGCAGGGGGCAAGGTTCACTGAATGTCGGCATTGCAGCTACAAGGGCTTCCCGCTTTTGTCAAACAGAATTCCATCGCGGTTGAATCGCGTAGCGATTGACCACGAAATCTGCTTTCTTCCAACCTCGGAATCACCTCGTGATATCTGTCGTTTTCTATTGGGTGCAAGGCATGTGGACGGCGATGCTACAAACGGTCATGAATGCAAGTCTTGTTCTTGCGGACCCTGATGAAAGACGCGCGCCGGGGGCTCCATTCGAAAGTCGGGGGATCAGTGTGCTTTCTCATACGGTTACCTCCACTGCAAAGCTCGAGCATTCCCCGGCGCAGGTCCAAACCTTTCCCTCATCAACGACAAGTCGTCACACGGTGACATCTACAACTTCAATCTCAAAGTACTCGACAAGGCGGCGCTCACTACGCAGGAATCTTGAACGCTTCCCCGTGCTGCAGCATGGCCCAGCAGATGCGTGCATTCTTCGCCGCAATGGCCACCATGGCCTTCCCGTAGCCGCGACGCTCCTGCACGCTGATCGCCCAGCGGCTGAGCGGATCGGTTTTATTCTTTGCTGCGACCAGGACCGACCTGCCGCCCATGATCAACAGGGTTCTGATGTAACTGTCACCGGCCTTGGTAATACGCCCCAGGCGTTGCTTGCGCCCTGAGCTGTATTGGCCAGGCACCAAGCCCAGCCAAGCACTGAACTGGCGCCCGCTGGTGAAGTCATGGCCTTTTCCGATCGTGGCGGCAATGGCGCTGGCTGTGGTGGAGCCGATGCCACGCAGACGCATGAGTTGCTTGGCCTGTTCATCCTCTTGGGCAAGATGGGCAATATGTTTGTCATATTCGCTGATACGCGCATCGAGTTGGGTGAGCTCGCTCAGGGCGTCACCGATGACGGTGTTGCACCAGCCTGGCAGATCTTCCAGGTGTTTGTGGGCTTCGCCACGGATCACAGCGGCTTTGAGGGGCAGCACGATACCCAACTCAGACAAGAGGCCACGGATGCGGTTGATCAGCGCGGTGCGGTGCTCTACATACCCTTGGCGCGCGCAGTGCA
>JADGRK010000018.1 GCA_017880985.1 Rhodoferax sp.
ACCCGGGCACGGCGAAAGCGCGAAGGCAGGGCACCTGGACGGGTGGTGTACAGCATGGGATAGGGGCTTTGAATTGAAGGCAAAATCGGTGTTTCCAAAGTATTGAGGACAGGGCTTGTTGCTACGCTACTGCGGTCTGTCCCGCAAAGTATTACTTATACAACCCCCAAGGATACAAAAAAACATGACCAGCAGCGAAACCGGAACTCAAGGGTTCCAGATCACGGTCCAGCCCAGCGGCCGATCATTTAGCAGCAACCCCGGTGAAACCATGCTGGCGGCCGGCATTCGCCAGGGCATTGCTTTGCCCTATGGCTGCCGGGAGGGTGCCTGTGGCACCTGCAAATGCAAAAAGCTCGAAGGCACGGTAGTGCACGGGCCGCATCAGAGCAAGGCGCTGAGCGACGCGGAAGAAGCCGACGGCTGGGTGCTGACCTGCTGCGGTGTGGCGCACAGTGACGTGCTGCTGGAATCACGCCAGGTGACGCAGGAGGGCGCATTTGCGATCCGAAAAATGCCAGTCCGCGTGATCCTGATGGAAAAGAAGTCGCCCGATGTCATGCTGCTCAAACTCCAACTCCCGGCCAACGACACCTTTACTTACCACGCGGGTCAGTACATTGAATTTCTCCTGCGCGATGGCGCGCGGCGCAGCTACTCCATGGCCAACGCGCCGCAGACACTGGCGGCGGGTGCTGGGGCGAGCAATGTCAACGGCACTCTGGAGCTGCACCTTCGTCACCTGCCGGGCGGCAAATTTACCGACCATGTCTTCACCGCCATGAAGGAAAAAGAAATTCTGCGCATCGAAGGGCCTTACGGCAGCTTCTTTTTGCGTGAAGATAGTCACAAGCCGATCATTCTGCTGGCCGCGGGCACCGGCTTTGCGCCGATCAAGGCCATCATTGAACAGCTTCAATTCAAAGGCATTGCACGACCGGCCACGCTTTACTGGGGCGGGCGTCGCCCGGCAGATTTGTATATGGACGAATGGGTCAGAAACAAGCTGACCGAATTGCCCTGGCTACGCTATATCCCGGTGATTTCGGACGCCCTGCCAATAGATGCATGGACTGGCCGCACCGGCTTTGTGCACCAGGCCGTGTTACAGGATTTTCCTGACCTCGGTGCCCATCAGGTCTATGCCTGCGGTGCCCCAATCGTGATCGACTCAGCCCGCGTCGACTACTTGCAGGCGGGCCTGCCAGCCGATGAGTTTTACGCTGACTCCTTTATTTCGGAGGCTGACAAGGCACATGAAGTGGCGTCTGCCTGACCTCATGCAAAATACGCCTATGAAATACAAATCGCTGCTCTTCATCGCCCTGGCTTTCGTCGCGTCAGCCGCGGTAACCGTGGCCCAGGCCCAGGGCAAACCGATTCGCCTGATCGTGCCCTACGCTGCCGGGGGGCCGCTGGACATCACCGCCCGCGTGTTGGCCGAAAGCGTCAAGAGCAGCCTGGGGCCGGTCATCATCGACAACAAGCCCGGTGCTGGTGGCAACATCGGCGCCGACGCGGTGGCCAAAGCCGCACCGGACGGTCTGACCATCGGCATCGCCGCCACCGCCACGCATGCGGTCAACCCCTGGCTGTACGCCAGGATGCCCTACAACGCGGCGACCGACTTTGCCCCCATCACCCAGATGGTGCGGGTGCCCAACGTGCTGGTCATGAATGCCGAGACCGCGCGGCGCTTGAAGATCAACCGGCTGTCCGACCTGATCGCCTATGCCAGGGCCAATCCGGCCAAGCTCAACTATGCCAGCGGCGGCAACGGGAGTGCCGGTCATCTGGCCGGGGAATTATTCAAGAAAGAAGCTGGTATCTTCGCCGTGCATATTCCTTACAACGGCGGCAACCCGGCGCAGCTTGCCTTGCTCAGCGGTCAGGTCGATTTCAACTTTGACAACCTCGCCACCGCGGCACCCAACATCCGCTCCGGCAAACTCAAAGCCCTGGCCGTCACCACCCTGACACGCTCAAGCGCCCTGCCCGACGTGCCGCCGATGGCAGACACGCTCAAAGGATTTTCGATCGACACCTGGTGGGGTCTGGTGGCACCCGCGGCCACCCCCAAGGACATCGTGGCGCGACTCAACCAGGCCTTCGTGACAGCGCTTAATGCGCCAGAAACCAGAGCCCGCTTTGCCACCCTGCTGGCCGAGCCGGCGCCCAGCACGCCAGAAGAATTTGGTGCCCTGATGCAAAGCGAGCGCGCCAAGTACGAGCAACTGGTAAAGGCAACCGGTGCCCGGGTGGATTGACACTCAGGCCTCACCGGCCGTGCCCAGCGATCGTCAGAAAAATACCGTCGCTTACGCTGGCTCGCGCCGGCTTGAACGCCGTTCAGCCCCATAAAACCGCGTTTTAAGCCAAACCTGAGCAGTTTTGTATTGACTTTTGGGGCGTGTCACGCTTACCTTCGTCAAATGACTTTTACCGAATCCTCCGGCCTGACTCAATCGGGCAGTTGGGACCGCCGACGGGTTGTACCGCGTCGGCGCCAGTTGGCGCTCGCCGCCGCAGTGGTGATGATCGCCGCGCTGGTGTTCAAGCTTTGGTCCGTCAATCCGTTTATAGAACTGGTCGCCGAGACCCTTTTATTCGGCATGGGCGTGGTGTTCGCCCCAACTTTGGCTGGCATCTGGCGCCAGAAATTAATGCCGCGCCGACAGGCGCAACTGTTGGCGGTTGCCATCGGCGCAGTGCTGGCGCCCCTGACCGTGAAACTGCTCTCGTCGGGCGGCGCGCCGTCGGTCTTCTTTGACACGGTGCCGATGGTCCGCGGCTATGTGATGGTGACGTTAGGCGGCGCCATCATCGGCACCCTGTTTGCCCTTGGTGCCCTGTACCGAGACCGCGACGCGCACGCCCGGGCCGAGGCCTTGCAGTTTGCGCTGGAACGTGAAACACTGGAGCGCCAGGCCGCCACCGCCCGGCTGCAACTGATGACCGCACAAATTGAGCCGCATTTCCTGCTCAATACCCTGGCCAATGTGCAGGAACTGGTGGAGAGTGGCTCGCCGCAGGCGGTGCCGATGTTTCGCAGTCTGATTACGTACCTGCGCGCCGCCATGCCGCAATTGCGGCGCGAAGCGGCGACGCTGGGTGATGAAGAGCGGTTGCTGCGCGCCTATTTCGAGCTGATGACGATGCGCATGCCGGACCGCCTCACCGTCTCGATTGACATCGATTCGGAACTGCGCGGCCTGCGTTTTCCGCCCATGGCCTTGCTGACGCTGGCGGAAAACGCGATCCGGCATGGCATCGATCCGGGCTGTGATGGCGGCACCATCGAGGTCGGTGCACGCCGTGTGGATGGCAACACAGTGCATATCTGGGTGGCGGACACCGGTGTGGGCATGTCCGAGGGCGCAGACATGGGCACCGGGTTGACAAATTTACAGGCCCGCTTACAGGCGCTCTTTGGCGCCAATGCAACGCTCGAACTCAGTGAGCAGAGCCCACATGGCTTGCGTGCAGACCTGCGACTGACGGTGTCAGCCTGAAATGCCCACCGCAACTGCGCTGATTGCCGACGACGAACCGCTGTTGCGTGAGCGATTGGTGTCGCATCTGGCTCATCTCTGGCCCGAATTGCAGGTCGTAGCGCAAGCACGCAATGGAAACGAAGCGGTTGAACTTTTTGACCAGTTCCAGCCACAGGTCGCGTTTCTTGATGTCCATATGCCGGGCTTGAGTGGCATTGAAGCGGCGCGCTGCATGGCTGGGCGCGCCGAGTTGGTGTTTGTTACGGCCTTTGAACAATATGCGGTGGAAGCCTTTCGTCGGGGCGCGATTGACTACCTCGTCAAACCGATTGAAGAACAGCGTTTGGCCGATACGGTACAGCGACTGCGCACGCGACTGCAACGGACTACGCCCGAATCGCGACCAGAGCTTGATGCCGTCCTGGACTGCCTCGCCGAGCAATTGCGTCAGCATCGGGGACCGCAACGCCGACTGAAGTGGATCAAGGCCTCAGTCGGCAGTGTGGTGCGCCTGATCCCCGTGGAGCAAGTCGTTTACCTGAAGTCAGCCACCAAATACACACTCGTGGTTTGGGAGGGTGGCGAAGCACTGATCCGCAAGTCCATCCGGGAAATGGCCGATGAGCTCGACCCGGATCAATTTCTGCAGATTCACCGCTCGACCATTGTCAACCTGGACCAGGTCGGGCAGTTCTCACATGGGGCGGGTGACGCTGGCGAGCTGCACTTGAAAGGGCGCACCGAACGGCTGACGGTGAGTCGCAACTATGTACACCTGTTCCGCCAGATGTGAACGCGGTCCGGCCTGGCAGCTTGGACAGCGGTTTACGCAGCGTCCGCTTCGGTCAGCAATAACTGAGCTGGCTGTCGTTCCGGCCATTCAGGGCCACTGGTTTGGCGGTGCTGTTGGTACACAGGCCCTGAGTGGCTGATGATGGTACGGCCGCCTGGGCCATGATCTGATCAGGCATCAAAGAGTTGTATTTGCCCACTACGACGACCGGCTCAAGCGTTACATAGCGTATCTCCGGGCGCGCTTCTGTCGATCCAGCCAGCAGCTTGTTGACGCTCGTCTGCGACATCCCGGATGTCGCTTCAGTGGCCACATCGTTCATCTTCCAAAGTAGTGCGCCATGGATCGTCGCGGTGATCAGCATGGCACCTGCAAGCGATTTGGTTTTCATTGCATTCCACATCAAATACTCCTTCTGAACCGCAACCTGTGGCGGCGTGCGAGGGAGTTTATGAAAGTCGATCAGTCAATTCAAGCAGCATGCGACGAATTGCGGATGCAAGCGATGAGTCGCGGTTGGCCGGCCTGACCTGCCTATACTTGCCCTATGACCTCGCTTGCCAACCTCCGAAAAAGCTACGAACACGCCGAACTCAATGAAGACGCGTCACACGCCGACCCGCTCCAGCAATTCGACCAATGGCTGAAACAAGCCATCTCGGCCGAGCTACCCGAGCCCAACGCCATGACCGTCGCCACCGTGGCCAGCAACCTGCGCCCCAGCACCCGCGTGGTGCTGATCAAGGGCTATGACGAACGCGGCATCACCTGGTTCACCAACTATGACAGCCGCAAGGGCCAGGAACTCGCTGGCAACCCTTATGCCGCGTTGCAATTTCACTGGGTCGAACTGGAACGCGTGGTGCGCATTGAGGGTCTGGTTGAAAAGGTCAGTGATGAAGAAAGTGATGCCTACTTTCACAGCCGCCCGCTGGATTCACGCATTGGCGCCTGGGCCTCGCCACAAAGCCAGGTGATCTCCGGGCGCGCGGTGCTGGTCGCCAACGCTGCCAGATATGGCGCCCAGTTTTTGCTCAAACCGCCACGCCCGCCGCACTGGGGTGGCTACCGGCTCAAGCCTGATCACTGGCAATTTTGGCAGGGGCGCAAGAGCCGTCTGCATGACCGGCTGCGTTACACCTTGAGCCGCGCAGGCGACCCCACTGTCGGCACCAGGCCGTTATGGTTGCGCGAGCGACTGGCACCCTAAACACCCCCCAACAGCGCCATCACCAACGAGACTGTCAACAGCGCCAGCCCGGTGGATACCGCGACACTGGCGGTTACCAGTTCCTCGGCCACCTGGTAGCGCTGTGAAAACAAGAACACATTGGCACCGATCGGCATCGAGGCCGCCACAATCATCACCGACAGCGACAGGCCACTCAAGCCGAACGACCAGCTCAAACCCGCCACCAGCGCCGGAAAAGCCAGGTTCTTGATCAGGGCCAAACCGAGTGCACCCTTGAGGTGCTCACCGACCCGTACAAAGGTCAGGGTGACGCCGACCAGCACCAGCGCCATCGGGCCAAACGCGTTGCTCAACAGCAGCAGCGGCTGGTCGATCAGCGGCGGCATAACCCACCCGGTCTGCGCAAACACCAGCCCGGCGATGATCGGCAACGGCACCGGGTGAATGATGCCGTTGCGCACCGCCCCCAGCACCGTCAGCAGCATGTGCTGCCCGCCGTGCTGGCCAGATGCAACAGCCTCGCGGGCCACTGCCAACTCCAGTACCACAGTCGCCAATGTGAGCAGCACCAAGGCATGCACCGATATCAGGGTAAACAGCGTGACCAGCCCGGGCGCCCCGTAAGCCAGACTCACCAGCGGCACACCAATCATCACCGTATTGCTGAAGGTGGCCGCCAGCGCCAGCACCGTGGCCCGACGCGTCATTCCCTGCCAGACCAGCATCGCCGCAAACAACAAAACTGCCGCGACAAAGTACATCGCCACCGGCTTGAAGTCGAGCTGCTCCACATGCACCGTGCTCATGGTCCGGAACAGCAGCGCTGGCGTGAGCACCATGAACACCAGATTTGACAAGTCTCTTGTGGCCTCAGCCCTTATCCAGCCTGCGCGACCAGCTATAAACCCAATAGCAGCCAACAACACCACCGGCAGCAAGGACGACAGTACCGGGTTAGTCATGCGAAAAAAACCGTTCCAGATCCTGCACCAGGGCGGCGCAGCCAAACAGGTAAGTCTGGTAGTTGATGCAACCAGACTGGCATTTGACGGTTGAGTTTGAATACCAGGTTCGTGATTTGACGGACAGGCGGCATACGGTGACGCATTCTACGAAGAAAAACCTCAGGAGCCTTTGAGTCGAGCCGCAGGATAAACTGGCGCGACACCGATCAGTGGTGCAGCCGGAGCAACCTCTTTGTCTTATTCCCATCTTCTTCTCGCCCTGTCCGTGGTCTTTGTCTGGGGCACCAATTTTGTCGTGATCCGCTGGGGGCTCGACGGCTTGCCGCCGTTCTTGTTCGCCACCCTGCGTTTTACTTTCTCGGCCCTGCCCTGGCTGCTGTTCATCCGGCGCCCCCTTGTGCCCTGGCACAAACTGGCCGCATTCGGCGTGTTGTTGGGCGTAGGCATGTTTGCCTTGTTGTTTCTGGCCATGCGCGCCGATATTTCACCGGGGCTGGCCTCGCTGGTGATTCAGGTGCAGGTGTTCTTCACCATCGGCCTCTCGATGCTCACGCTGGGCGAGCGTGTACGCGGCTTTCAGGTCACCGGGTTGGTGCTGACGGTGGCCGGTCTGGCGCTGATTGCCGCGCACCTGGACGCCAGCCTCACCGCAAAAGGCTTGGCGCTGGTGCTGGGCGCTGCATTCTTTTGGGCCTGCGCCAACATGGTCGCCAAAGCCGCTGGGCGCGTCGACATGCTGGGGTTTATGGTCTGGACCAGTTTGTTTGCGGTGCCGCCTTTATTTGCCCTGTCGTACTGGCTGGAAGGCCCGCAACTCATGCTGCTAAGCGTGCAGCAGGCCAGCCTGGGTGTCTGGGCCAGTGTACTGTGGCAAGCAGTGGGCAACACGCTGTTTGGTTACGGTGCCTGGAACTGGCTGCTGGCGCGCCATCCGGCCGCCACTGTGACACCGCTGGCGATGTTGGTGCCGGTGTTTGGCATCGGGGCATCAGCCTTGTCTCTGGGTGAACCGCTGCCGGTCTGGAAGCTGGCCGCCGGGGCACTGGTGCTGTGTGGTCTGTTGGTGATTGTGCTCTGGCCGCGCTGGCGACTGGCCTTGAGCCAACGCGAGGCTATTTGACCAGCCGCGCGAAGGTCTTGCGAAACTTGGCGACCTTGGGCCCGGCCACGGCAAGGCAATAGCCCTGGTCTGGATTTTTCTCAAAGAAATCCTGGTGGTAGTCCTCGGCCGGCCAGTAATTCGAAACTGGCAGCACCTCGGTCACGATGGCACCGTTGTAGAGGCCACTCTGGTTCATCTCGCGGATCAGGTCTTTGGCCACGGTCTCCTGCTCGGCAGCAGAAAAATAAATACCGCTGCGGTATTGGGTGCCACTGTCATGGCCCTGGCGGTTGAGCGTGGTGGGGTCATGGATCACGAAGAATATTTCCAGAATTTCACGCAGGCTGATCTGCAACGGATCAAACACCAGCTTGACCACTTCGGCATGGCCGGTGCTGCCGCTGCAGACCTGCTCGTAGCTGGGTCGCGTCGTGTGGCCGTTGCAGTAGCCGCTTTCAACATCGGTGACGCCTTTAACCAGCACGTAAACTGATTCGAGACACCAAAAGCAACCGCCGCCCAGGGTGATGGTTTGCGAACGATGTTCCATGAAGAATCTCCCAATAAGACTGCGCCACGCACTGACAGCGCTCATCTTACGCGTCTATTGCCTTGCCTGAACCTGCCCGTAACGACGGCCGCCTGCGCGCCGGTGGCAAGAGCAGGCATTACAGTACGCCCAGGAGACCTTCACCATGCAATGCTTTACCCTCACCACTGAAAACCACATCGCCCACCTGATCCTGAACCAGCCCGAGGCGCTCAATACGCTGCACCCGACCTTCTGGCGCGAGCTTGACGAAGTGCTCACGGCGCTGCACAAGCAGGTTGATGCGCGCGTATTGCTCATCAGCAGCACTGGCAAACACTTCAGTGCCGGCATGGCGCTGGAAACCTTTGCCGGTGCCGTGGCACTGGACGACCAGAGTGCCGAGGGCCGGGCCGCCATTTTTGACCTGCTCACCGACATGCAGGCGACCTTCACCAAGCTCGAGACGCTGCGCATCCCGGTGCTGGCCGCCATTCAGGGCGGCTGCATTGGCGGCGCGGTGGACATGGTGAGCGCCTGCTGCATCCGCTACGCCACGGCGAATGCCTTCTTTTGCATTCAGGAAATCAACATCGGCATGGTGGCCGACGTCGGCACCTTGCAGCGTCTGCCCAAACTGATTCCGTTGGCGCTGGTGAAGGAACTGGCCTACACCGGGCGCCGCCTGAGCGCCTCAAAAGCATTGGCTTGCGGCCTCGTCAACGAAGTCTTTGACACACCCCAGGCGATGCTGGCGGCGGCGCTGCAATGCGCCAGCGAGATTGCGGCCAAGCCGCCGGTGGCGATCTGGGGCACCAAACAGGCGCTGCACTATGCACGCGACCATTCGGTCGATGATGCACTCAAGCAAATGGGTTGGCTGCAAGCTGCCATCTGGAGCAACAAACAGGTGCTCGAGGCCGTCATGGCGATGAAGAGCAAACGCCCGGCCGAATTTGCACCCTTGAGCCCACTGCGCAGTTTTCGCGATCTTGCCTGAGTCATTGCCCTGACCCGCCCACCGTACACTGAACCATCATGACCGCCAAAAAACCAAGCCCAGCCAAACCCCCCCCTGTCCCGGCACTGCCGGCCAGCAGCTTCCCCATCGTCGGTGTCGGTGCCTCGGCCGGGGGCTTGGCCGCCCTGGAGGCTTTCTTCTCTGCGATGCCCACCAACGCCAACCCTGGCATGGCTTTTGTGCTGGTGCAGCACCTCTCGCCGGATCACAAAAGCATCCTGACCGAAATCATCCAGCGCTACACCCGGATGCAGGTGTTTGAGGTCGAAGACGGGATACGCGTACAGATCAACTGCGCTTACATCATCCCGCCGAACCGCGACATGGCATTTTTGAACGGCGCGCTGCAACTGCTGGAGCCGGTCGAGCCGCGCGGGCACCGCCTGCCGATTGACTTCCTGTTCCGTTCCATGGCGATCGACCAGCACGAGCGCGCGATCGCCATCGTGCTCTCGGGCACCGGCAGCGACGGCACGCTGGGCGTGCGCGCCATCAAGGGCGAAGGCGGCATGGTGATGGTGCAAAACCCTGACTCCGCCGAATTTGACGGCATGCCGCGCAGCGCGCTGGCCACCGGCCTGGTGGACTACCAACTGCCGCCGGCCGAGATGCCCGAGCAACTCATTGCCTACGTCACGCACGCCTTTGGCAAACCGCCCCAACCCGCCAGTGCCGCAGCGCCACAGTCCGATAATGCGCTGAAAAAAATATTCATCCTGCTACGCGCCCAGACCGGGCACGACTTCTCACAGTACAAGCCCAGCACCATTTACCGCCGCATCGAGCGGCGCATGGCGGTGCATCAGATCGACACGATCGACAGCTACGTCAAGTATCTGCAGCAAACGCCAGTCGAGGTGCAAGCACTGTTTAACGATGTGTTGATTGGCGTCACCAATTTTTTTCGCGACCCCGAAGCCTTTGCCGCGCTGGAGTCCCAGGTCATTTCAAAAATCTTCGACGGCAAGCCCGCCGGCAGCGTGGTGCGGGTCTGGTCAGCCGGCTGTTCCACTGGCGAGGAGGCCTATTCGATTGCCATCCTGCTGCAAGAGCAGATGGAAGCGCTCAAGACCAGCTACAAGCTGCAAATCTTTGCCACCGACATTGACAGCCGCGCCATCGCCACGGCGCGCACCGGCATCTACCCGGCCAGCGTTGCCGCCGACATCACACCCGAGCGGCTGGCGCGCTTTTTCACCGCCGAACCCGACGGCAGCGCCTACCGCGTCCACAAGGGCATCCGCGACATGATGGTGTTCTCGGAGCAGGACTTGATCCGGGATCCACCATTTTCCAAACTCGACCTGATCAGTTGCCGCAACCTGCTGATTTACCTGGGTGCCGACCTGCAACAGAGGCTGATCTCGCTGTTTCACTACGCCCTACAGCCCGGCGGCATGCTGTTTTTGGGCACCTCGGAGACGGTCAGCGAGTACGGTGACCTGTTTGCCGCGCTGGACCGCAAGGCCAAGCTGTACCGCCGCAAAGAGAGCTTTCAAGGCGCGCAACGCAGCGCCTCGCAGCGCTTTCTGCCGCCTTTTATTGAAAATGAGCTAGCGCTGCCCCTGGTTCCCGGTCGCTTGAGCCCAGCGGCCAAGCTGTCGCTGCGCGAGTTGACCGAACAGACTTTTCTACAGCAATTGGCGCCAGTGGGCGCACTCGTCAACGCCCATGGCGACCTGCTCTATTTGCAAGGCCGCACCGGCCTGTATCTGGAGCCCGCACCAGGCGAAGCCGGTATCAGCAACATCCTGAAGATGGCGCGTGAAGGTCTGCGCCGTGACCTGACCAACGCGCTATACAAAGCCGCCAGCAGCCGCGACACCGTGCGGGTGGCGGGCTTGCGCGTCAAGACCAACGGCCATTTCACTTGGATAAACCTCGGCGTCTGCCCGGTGCTGACCGGTCCGACCCGCGCGCTCGATTCACCGCTGTACCTCGTCATGCTCGAAGAAGCTGCGGTGCAGGAGCCGCCGCCGGACCAAGCGCTCGCCCCGAGCGAACCCATCAGCACCGATGCCGGCCTGGACGCCAAAAGTGACAGTAGCGCCCTCATTGCCGCGCTCAAAGAAGAACTGCACGCCAAAGAGGAATACCTGCACGCCGCCAATGAAGAGCTGGAGACCTCCAACGAAGAGCTCAAGTTATCCAACGAGGAGATGCAGTCGGTCAATGAAGAATTGCAGTCCACCAACGAAGAGCTGGAAACCTCCAAAGAAGAGTTGCAGTCGGTCAATGAAGAACTCAACACCGTCAACAGCGAGCTGCAAATCAAGGTGGGCGACCTGTCACGCGTCAACAACGACATGAACAACCTGCTGGCAGGTACCGGCATTGGCACCATTTTTGTCGATCACGCTCTGCGCATCCTGCGCTTTACCCCCACGGTGATGCAAATCATCAACCTGATCCAGAGCGATGTGGGCCGCCCGGTGGGCCACATTGTGAGCAATATGGTGGGCTACAGTGAACTGGTGGCTGATGTGCAGGCGGTGCTCAAGACCCTGATCCCCAAAGACGTGGTGGTACAGACCACCGACGCCAAGAGCTACACCATGCGCATCCTGCCCTACCGTACGCTCGACAACGTGATTGAGGGTGCCATCATTACCTTTGTTGATATCACCGAGGTGGTACGTGTGCACGAAGCGCTGCGCCTGGCCAACAATCAGTTGCGTCTGGCTGTGGTAGTGCGCGACGCGTCTGACGCCATCACAGTGCAAGACCTGGACGGGCGCATCATCGCCTGGAACCCGGGCGCGGAGCTCCTGTATGGCTGGACTGAAGTTGAGGCACTCCAAATGAACACGTGTGAGCGCATTCCCAAAGCGCTGCAAAAAGAAGCCCTGGCGCGCGTCCGCCAGCTCAGCCAGGCCAAAAAACTCGAACCCTACCAGACGCAGCGGCTGACCAAAGACGCCAGGCTGATCGAGGTGTCGCTCACCGCCACCGCACTGGTCAACAAGACCGGCCAGATGTATGCAATAGCCACCACCGAGCGCGCTTGCGCGGCCGAGGCGGATCAAGGTTAATGTGACACTCATGCCTGTCTATTATTTTGTCATGCCGGACCAGAGGAGCTTGTCCCGGACCTGATCCGGCGGCATCCAGTGCAACCTACCAACTTGCAGGCATTTTATGGCTGCAGCACCCGTATTGCTTGCGTTTACAGCTATCATATTGATAGCGTCATGCGATTCAAACCGGCTCCCTGCTTAGCCCGCCTGGATCAGGCTGTTTCGGTGCAATCCCGCCCGGGATGCGAGAATACGAAAAGATTGTTATGAAGGTAATGCATGGTCAGCCAGAATAAACTCGTCACCCCCGGCGATCAGCCTCAGCCTGTCGAGACCGACGAAGCGCAGAACGCGACGCATGTGATGCGGCGTCGGGCCGAAGATCTTGCCCGTGAAAGACTGGCACAGTTACCCCAGAGTCTGCAAGCCTTGTCGCCTGAGGCCATGCGGCAATTGATGCACGAGCTGCAAGTGCATCAGATCGAGCTGGAGATGCAAAACGATGAGTTGCGCCGGGTACAACTTGAGCTTGAGGCCTCGCGGGCACGCTATTTCGACCTGTATGACCTGGCGCCGGTGGGTTACCTCACCGTCGGCGAGAGCGGGCTGATTCTGGAAGCCAACCTGAGCGCCGCCACCCTGCTCGGCGTGTCGCGCAGCGAGCTGGTCAAGCGGCCGTTCAACCGCTTCATCATCAAAGCGCAACAAGACATTTACTACCAGTGTCACAAACAACTCATGGAGACGGGTCAAGCGCAGACCTGCGAGTTGCAGCTGCTGCAAAGTGAGGGCACCGAGCTCTGGGTCAAGCTCAACATCAGCACCGCCCAGGCAAGCGCTGGCGGCCCGGTTTTACGCGTCATACTGAGCGATATCTCCGAGCGCAAATTTCTGGATCAGGCGCTGCATGAGACCAACCTCAAGTTGGAGAACGCCCGGCTGGTGGCAGACAAGGCCAACCACGCCAAGTCAGAGTTTCTCTCCAGCATGAGCCACGAATTGCGCTCGCCGCTGAATGCGATCCTGGGCTTTGCGCAACTCATGGAGTCGGGCTCGCCGCCGCCGACAGCCAGCCAACAGGCCAGCCTGGCGCAGATTCTGCGCGGCGGCTGGTATTTGCTGACGCTGGTCAACGAGATTCTCGACCTCGCCTTGATCGAGTCGGGCAAGCTCTCGCTGTCGCTGGAACCCGTCTCGCTGGCCGAAAAGCTGCTCGATTGCCGGGCCATGATCGAGCCGCAAGCGCAAAAAAGCGATATCGGCCTCAGCTTTCCAGCGTTCGATCAGCCTTGCTTTGTCCAGGCTGACCGCACCCGCTTAAAACAGG
Source organism: Rhodoferax sp. (assembly GCA_017880985.1). Taxonomy (GTDB): domain Bacteria; phylum Pseudomonadota; class Gammaproteobacteria; order Burkholderiales; family Burkholderiaceae_C; genus Rhodoferax. Next base: position 13,441 of record JADGRK010000018.1, read on the forward strand.
TGATCGTCAATCTGCTGTCCAACGCGATCAAATACAACCACATCGGTGGCAGCCTCAATGTGACGTACAGCGCAGGCGCAGCCGGGCGCATCCGTATCAATGTGTGCGACAGTGGCCCGGGCCTGGCACCAGAAAAACTGGCCCAACTGTTCGAGCCCTTCAATCGGCTCGGACAAGAGGGCGGCGACCAGGAAGGCACCGGCATCGGCCTGGTGGTGTGCAAGCGGCTGGTTGAAATGATGGGCGGCGAAATCGGCGCGCAGAGCAGCGTTGGCGTGGGCAGCGTGTTCTGGTTTGAGCTGAAACAGGCGAGCGCACCGCAAGCCGCCACCGCTACTGCCGAAATGCCAGCGCCGCAGCCAGCGCCGGTTCGGCAGGAGGCCGCGCTGCGCACCCTGCTGTATGTTGAAGACAACCAGGCCAACGTGACACTGGTCGAGCAGCTCATTGCGCGTCGTCCCAACCTGCGTTTGTTAAGGGCGGGCAATGGCACCGGCGGCATCGCGCTGGCGCGCATGCATCAGCCCGAAGTGATCCTGATGGACATCAATTTGCCGGGCATCACCGGCTTTCAGGCGCTCAAACTCCTGCGGGAGGACCCCGCCACCCAACACATCCCGGTGCTGGCCCTGAGCGCCAACGCCATGCCGCACGACATCGCAAAAGGCCTGGCCGCAGGCTTTCTGCGCTACCTCACCAAGCCGATCAAGGTTGATGAGTTCATGGCCGTGCTCGACCTGGCGCTGGAAGCGGCGCAGGAGCCGCGGTGAGAAATTCCCTGGCGGATGTGGATAGGGGGAAATCGCCACGGTCAATCACGGCAGGCAGTTCCCCGCCGGCGTGAGAGCCGGTAACAACACCAGCGGCGGAAAGAACAGGGCCAGCACATGCTGGCCTGCCCAGGCTGCGGGTGTGGTGGTTTGCGTGGGAATCCTCTAGTTCATTTTCTTGATTATTCCTTCTACCTCTTTTGCCCCCTTGGCATAAAGCTTTTCTTCATTGGGGGCAAGCTCGTGCAGCAATCGGAGAAACTCTCCAACGTGTACAAGTTCTTCGTCCGCTATTTCCTTGAGCACTTGCACGGCGAGCTTATTGTCGGTGGACTCGGCCAGCTGCGTGTACAACTGAGTCGCTTCGTACTCTGCGGCGACCATGAAACGAATGGCTCTGACGAGCTCCTCATCGTTGAGTTTTCTGTCGTTTGCCAACCCTGAAAAGGGTGATCCGAACGCTGGCATGTTTATTCTCCTTTGTTACTTCTTTTCGGGCTTTCGCCCAACGGCCTCAAGCCAAGCCGCTCGGCGGAAATCGGCAAGGCTGCTTCATCTATGGGGCCTTCGTGTCGCTCAGCGTCTTCAGGAAGGCGACGATCGCCGCCTCCTCCGCCGTTGTCAAACCGAGATTGCCTACCTCGCTGGTCATGTTGGCCGCGTACTCGGGTGCGGGCCAGCCGGCGCTGGGTAGGTCGCGGGTGTTGTAGAAGTGGACGATGTCCTCGAGGCTCTTGAAGTAGCCGTTGTGGCCGTATGCCTTCACGAAACCGGCGCTCGGCCGCGTGTCGACATTGCGCAATGTCGGCACCTTGAATTTGCCGAGTTCAGGGGTGTAGACCGACACGTCGTAGCCGGCGCTCTTGAGGTACCCG
>JADGRK010000224.1 GCA_017880985.1 Rhodoferax sp.
CGTGAGTCCGATCGACTCGTACGCCGCCTGCAGCTTGACGGGCGAAGGATGCGTGACGGCAATACTCTGCAGGGTAACCCCCGAACGCGGCAAGCTGTTTCTGGGGTGCAGGCGCAGCGGCTCGGCAGCATCTGGTTTGCCCCATTGAATCAAGCTGGGAAGCGCGCCGTTGAACAAGCGCTGCCCATCCTCACGGACGCTGATTTGCCATTGCAGCAAGCCACGGCGTGAATGGCGGCTGGCTTGCACCGCTGGCCCGCGATCGATACCTTGTGCCTTCAACGCTGCAAGAGCAGCCCGAATGTCGCTTGTATTGGCAACAAAATGCACCAGACGCGGTTCGATGGCGACGGCTGCTTGCAGCGCCTCATCGTCCATGTCAAACCAGCGTCTGGACGGCGCATTGGCGGGTCTTTTTGCGTCTGAATTGATGGCGATAATTTCAAAATAGGCCAGCGGGTTGGCCGGTGTGGCGATTTTGAACAGGCGGTTGTGAGTGCCATACAGCGCATGGTCACCGCCCGGGCCGGGCGTGATGCCGATCGTGGCCTCGCACCACTGCACCCCAAGTTCGAGCGCTTGTGCCACCACTACCAAGTGATCAATCTGTGTTTTCATAGCATTGCAGAGTAGCACTTTCCACGCCTTCTTTTAAGCGGGTTGCACTCCAGTAAGTTCTCGGAATTCAACCGAACTTTCTCATCCAACCCGAATTTGTTGGTTCCCGATGTTGAATGCAATTTGCATGAGGACTCTTATGGGTTCAGCGGGCTAAGGGCCTTTTCCGGCAACGCCCGCAACGTGGTGACAAACCTCGCTAAAAAGCTGTTGCGCGCACTCGCCGATTGATTTTGCGCAAACGCTGGCGCAAATAAACAGGTTCAATTCGCACAGGCGAATGAGGTGCGATGCGGGTGATGCCGACCGACGGACCCAAGTACACGAACCCCAACCGGAGCGAGCGGGATGTTTTTCCCCATGCAGAACATCGTTGATTCTCTACATAAACGCACCGGGATTCCGTTTGCGATCGGACTTCCTGACGGCAGCCATTACCGTTCAGGCTCAGGGGATCCGGCGTTCACCATCATGTTTCACTCCGAGGCCGCGCTGCTGTCGGCATTCACGCGCGGACAAATCGGTCTGCTGGAGTCATATTTCGACCAGAGCGTCGACGTCGAAGGCGATTTCGGCGCGGCACTGGCGGCTGGCCTGCTCAGTGGCTTGGACATACAGGGCAAGGCCTTGATCAATATGGAGAACGGCATCCATGAGCTGCGCTATTCCAACCACAGCATGGCGCAGGCCAAAGCCAATGCACGCACTCACTATGGCCTGGGGGCAGCGTTCTATGGTCTGTGGCTGGACCACCCGCTGATGATGTACACCTGCGGCTACTGGCCCGAAGGCACGCAGACACTGGAGCAGGCACAAGCGCGCAAGATCGACCATGTCTGCCGCAAGATCCAGCTCGCGCGCGGCGAGCGCTTCGTTGACATTGGCTGCGGCTTTGGTGGCTTTCTGTTCCGGGCCTGGGAAACGCTGGGCGCGGCCGGTACCGGTATCAACACCACGACCGAGCAGGTTGACTGGTTGCGCAGGGAAATTACGCGCCGTGGCCTGGACGACAAGCTCAGCGTGCGCGAGGCCGACTTCCGCGAGGCCGATGGCCAGTACGACAAGGTGGTGTCCATCGGCGTGCTCGAACATGCCGGGCGTGACCAGCTTGGAGCGGTGGTCCAGGCGCACGCCGACCTGCTGAAGCCCGGCGGGCTGGGCCTGCTGCATTTCATTGGTCATATCGGACCGCGCGAGACCGACCTCTTCATCCGCAAGCACGTCTTTCCAGGCGGCTGGATTCCTGGCTTGTCCGAGGTGATCGTCGAGATCGAACGTTGCGGGCTAGAGCTGCTCGACATCGAGAACCTGCGCCGCCACTACGCCTTGACACTGGACGAGTGGGCCCGGCGTTTTGAGCAGCAATGGGCAACGATTCAGGCACTCGACCCGCAGCGCTTTGATGAACGCTTTCGCCGGGTCTGGCGAACCTACCTCATGGGCTGCGCCGAAATGTTCCGCTCACCGGCCGGTTACACCCACCTGTTCCAGATCGTCTTCAGCAAAGGCAACGTGACGCGGGCCAGCTACCCGATGAGCCGGGCGCCACTGTATGACACCTGATGTCTCGGCCCATGCCTCGCGTCGCGCCGAACTGGTCGCCGCGATGCGGACCAGCACGGCGACCAGCGCGACGCCGCTCGGTCTGGGCAAGCGCAGCTCCAACCTGTTTCGCGACCGCCGCGAAGGGAGCAAGCGCCGACTGGACCTGAGCGACTTTTGCCATGTGCTCGACATCGACACCACTGGCGGCTGGGTGGATGTCGAAGGCCTGACGACCTATGAGGAACTTGTGGCGCAGACCCTGCCGCACGGCGTTATGCCGGCGGTGGTGCCGCAGCTGAAAACCATCACCGTGGGCGGTGCGGCCGCCGGTGTCGGCATCGAGGCGACCTCGTTCCATTGCGGCCTGGTGCACAACACCCTGCTGGAGCTGGATGTCTTGCTGCCCACCGGCGAAGTGATGCACTGCACCCCCGATAACGAGCACCATGACCTGTTCTTCGGCTTCCCGAATTCCTACGGCACGCTGGGCTACGCGCTGCGCCTGCGCCTGCGCACCCTGCCCGTCAAACCCTTCGTCAAGGTGGAGCATCTGCAGCACAGTATGTCGGGTGAATTTTTCGGTGAGCTTGCTGCGCGGTGCCGCAATGGCGTCAGCTTTGTCGATGGCGTGGTGTTCGCTCCGCAGCAGCAGATCATCAGTGTGGCTTCTTTCGTCGATGCCGCTCCCTGGCTGAGCGACTACACCTTCGAGCATATTTACTACCGTTCGCTTCTGGACAGAAAAGTCGATTACCTGCGCGTGCAGGACTACCTGTGGCGCTGGGACACCGACTGGTTCTGGTGCTCGAAAAACCTGGGTGCCCAACACCCGCTGGTGCGCCGCCTGCTGGGCCGGTCACGGCTCAATTCGCGCACCTACACCCGGATCATGCGCTGGAACGCACGTTGGGGGCTGACCCGTCGCCTGGCGCGCTTGCGCGGCCGCTTTACGGAATCCGTGATCCAGGACGTCGACATCCCCATCGCAGCCGCAGCCGATTTCCTTACCTTTTTGCTGCGCGAAATCGATATCCTGCCGATCTGGATCTGCCCGGTTCGTGCCCTTGAACCGGGCCATCAGTTCACGCTGTACCCGATGAAACCGGACAGCCTTTACGTGAACTTCGGTTTCTGGGATGTGGTCGAAAGCGCCGTCTCACACGAGACTGGTCACTTCAACCGCATGATCGAACGCGAAGTCATTCGACTTGGCGGCATCAAGTCGCTTTACTCTGACAGCTACTTCACGCGCGAGGAGTTTGCGCAAGCGTACGGGATGGCGCGCTACCAGGTCCTGAAGGAAAAGTACGACCCCGGCGCTGACATGCTCGGTCTGTACGAGAAATGCGTGCTGCGCGCCTGAATGAGCGAGACAATCCGCATCGCTATTGCCAAGTCCGGCGAATGTGCGTCACACCACAGCCTGCCGATACGGGGCGAAAGATAGAAGTGACATGAACAAACAGACCCGCCAGCCTTTTCAGGGGCTGGCGGTGGTGGCGAGGACCCCGGGTCAGTTCGTCACACTGACAGGTCTGGAGACGTCCTCACCCGAGACGAGGACCGGTTTGAGATCACGGAAGAAAAATTGCGTCACCCCGGCCCGGCTGAGGTGATCGGTATCGAAATAGAGGCTCGGATCACTGGTCTTCGCCGAGAAATCGTGAAAAAGCACGCCACGCGCAGCGAGAAAATGCGCGAGCGCATCATCGAACCCTGCCTCGTCAGGAAGCCGGCTGTAAAACTGGGGCGGTGCCGGCATCTTGATGACGACCACGTTGACACCTTCCTTCCGCGCCAGCGCAATGATCGCTGAGAATTCCTCGAGATAGCGGGCCAGGGCCGCGGGCGAGGTCTTGTCCGGAAAAAGGTAGTCGATGCACTTTTTCACGGCGCTGATTGATGGCCGGTAGGCGCGCTCGAATTGGGCCTCGCCTTCCCAGACATCGCGCTGGAAGCGCTCCCGGTTGTTGATCTTCGAAAAGCCGCTCACGTAGTCAAGCACGGCACGCGCGTCCACGCCCTCATGCCCGGCGTAGTCGCAGAGGCGCCAGGCGATGGTCGGTTCGAACGGCGTGCGTCTCAAGAGCTTGGCGTCAGTGAAGCGTTCCTCGTTCCATGTGCGCGAGTAGAACGCGAATGAATCCACGACATAGAGCAGATTGCGCGCGCGATGCGTATGCAGGAAATGCTCAAGCACGAAGCGGTTGTAGAGCGGCCCGGCGCCGGGTGCGGCCAGGTTCAGGATCTTGCGCTGCGTCTCGCGCTCCATCTGCGCGTTGAAGTCGGCGAAATCCAGCGGCATGGCGTGCGAGGCGCCAAGAATCACCCAGTCGACTGTGCTGTTCTGCGCAGTTGCGATCTTGAAGAAGGGATTGCTGCGTCCGGTCTGAACCATGAGCTGCTCGGCCGCGTAATAGACGCCGGCGTAGAGTGCCAGGCCGATCGCGATGAAGAGGAGTGCTGATTTGGCAAGGCGTTTCATCAGAACTGCATGTAAATGAATTCACGCGCCTGCCACCGGCCCAGGATCAGCAGCGCAAGGAGGGCGAGACATCTTCGCCGCCTAGCGAATCACAGAGGCGATGATGACTAATCAGCACGGGCGGGTTTTCTTTTGGCTGGCGCCGGTGGCATGATGCCAACTTGGAGGACATCAATCATGGGTTTTCGTTTTCGCAAGAGCATCA
>JADGRK010000225.1 GCA_017880985.1 Rhodoferax sp.
TTCAGACAGCCGGCAAAGAAATGAAAGGAGGAAAATAATCATGAAAAAAAGAGTTGCAAATGAAAATGAAGTATTGAAATCACAGGAATTTTCCGGGATGAAGAGAAGAGACTTTTTTAAACTTCTCGGCGGAGGCATATTCATTTTTTTCCAACCCTGGGATCCTTCTGAACTTTTTGATTTACAAACCCAACAACGCAGATCTCTGCCAACAGAATTCAATGCTTTCCTTCAGATCGCAGAAGATGGCCTGGTTAATTGTTATACCGGTAAAATCGAAATGGGACAGGGAGCCATTACATCGCTTGCGCAGATAATGGCCGATGAACTTGAGGTACCGTTCGAGAGGGTAAAGATGGTTATGGGTGATACCGACCTGTGTCCTTGGGATGGTGGCACATCCGGTTCGAATACAATCCGCACATTCAGCCCACCCCCGACATGAGCTACCACCCGGTAGCTCTTGCCCCGGCAAACCTGCCGTTGCGACCGGTGGTGGTGGGATTTGGCCCGTGCGGCATTTTTGCTGCACTGATCCTGGCCCAAATGGGCTTCAAGCCGATCGTGCTGGAGCGCGGCAAAAAAGTACGCGAACGCACCCAGGACACCTGGGGCCTGTGGCGCAAACACATCCTTAACCCGGAATCCAACGTCCAGTTTGGCGAAGGCGGTGCCGGCACGTTTTCGGACGGCAAGCTCTACAGCCAGATCAAGGACCCGCGTTTTCTCGGCCGCAAGGTGATGAACGAGTTCGTCAAAGCGGGCGCGCCGCCGGAAATCCTGGTGGAGGCGCATCCGCACATCGGCACCTTCAAGCTGGTGAAGGTGGTGGAAAACCTGCGTGAGCAAATCATCACACTCGGCGGTGAAATCCGCTTTCAGCAGCGCGTCACCGATGTGCTGATTGAGAACGGCCAGCACGGTCCAAACGACCGTCAGGTACGCGGCCTCACGGTGCTGGATCAAGTCAGCGGTCAGCCCTACGAATTGCGCGCCGATCAAGTGGTGCTGGCACTCGGCCACAGCTCACGCGACACCTGCGCCATGCTGTACCAGCGCGGCGTGGCGATGGAGGCCAAACCGTTTTCCATCGGCTTTCGCATTGAGCACCCGCAAAGCGTGATTGACCGCGCCCGCTGGGGCCGCCACGCGGGCCACCCCCTGCTGGGCGCGGCCGATTACAAACTGGTGCACCACGTCACGAATGGCTTGGGTAAGGGCCGCTCGGTCTATAGTTTTTGCATGTGCCCCGGCGGCACCGTGGTGGCCGCCACGTCTGAGCTGGGCCGCGTGGTGACCAACGGCATGAGCCAGTACTCGCGCAACGAGCGCAACGCCAATGCCGGCATTGTGGTTGGCATTGAGCCACGCGACTACCCACAGGATGAGACTGCCTTTATCAACGCCTTCGGCGCACAGGATGGGAGCCGCTATGCGCGAGAAGTGACCGTCGCGCAAACCCAGACTCAGCCGGGCGGCGCTTACACTCACGCGCTGGCTGGCATTGCGCTGCAACGCCAACTGGAGTCCCACGCTTACATCCTGGGCGGTGCCGACTACAGCGCACCGGCACAACTGGTAGGCGACTTTTTGCAGTCACGCGCCTCGACCACTCTGGGTGCGGTGTTGCCCTCTTACCAGCCCGGTGTCAAGCTGGGCAATTTGCAGCCCAACCTGCCCGATTACGCCATTGCCGCCATCCGCGAGGCCTTGCCAGTGTTTGGTAAAAAAATCAAAGACTTTGACATGCCAGAGGCGCTACTGACTGGCGTAGAAACCCGCACCTCTTCCCCCCTCAAAATCCCGCGTGGCGAGGATTTTCAGAGCAGCAACACCCGTGGCTTGTACCCGGCCGGCGAAGGCGCTGGCTACGCCGGCGGTATTTTGTCGGCCGGCGTGGATGGCATCAAGGTGGCTGAAGCCATGGCGCTGAGTTTGCTGGATTAACTTGTTAACCCGCGCGCTTGAATAGCGCCAGCAGCGAGCCCGCGATCACAAACAAACTGCCCAGCGTGCGATTCATGGCCCGGATATGCGAAGGCTGTTTCAGGGCGCCCAGCACCCTTGCCGCCAACGCGGTGTAGCCCGCCATAACGACCATGTCAGTAAACGCCAGCGTGGCGCCGATGATGAGGTACTGCGGAACCAGGGGGTGTGACAAGTTCATGAACTGCGGCACCACGGCCAGCAGGAACACGGTGCCTTTGGGGTTGACCACGTTAATCATCCAGGCGCGCAAAATCATGGATCGCTGGCTCACAAACACCGGCGCGTCTGACACCGCCACCAGCGGCCGCACCGGTGCCAGCCATTGGGCAATGCCCAGGTACACCAGATAGGCCACGCCCAGCCACTTGACCACGGTGAAGGCGGTGCTGGACGCTGCCACCAACGCCCCAAGCCCCACCCCCACCACCAGCAACTGGGTCCAGATGCCCAGTACCAGGCCGAAGATCGTGACGTAGCCGCGCTTGAAGCCATGATTCAGTCCTGCGCTCATGGAGGCAATCGCGCCCGGACCCGGCGAAATGCTGATGGCCCAGGACGCCACAAAAAAAGTCAACCAGGTTGAAAGTTCCATAGCGCCTACATCTGTGCGTTTTGCAGCGCCGCGATGCGCTCTTCGATCGGCGGGTGGGTCGAGAATAACTGACCAATGCCCCCAGCAATGCCGAACGCCGCCACACTCTTGGGTAACTCACCCGGCGGCATACCGCCCAAACGCGCCAAGGCATTGATCATCGGCTGCCTGCGGCCCAGCAGTTGGGCCGAGCCCGCATCAGCCCGGAATTCACGGTGGCGGGAGAACCACGCCACCACAATGGCAGCAGCAAAACCCAGCACAATGTCGAGCACGAAAGTCGTGATCATGTAACCGATGCCGGGGCCGGATGAGCGCTCATCGCCTTTGCGCAAAAAGCTGTCCACCGCGTAGCCAATGACGCGGCTCAAAAACACCACAAAAGTGTTCATCACACCCTGAATCAGCGTCATCGTCACCATGTCCCCATTGGCCACGTGACTGATCTCGTGGCCGATCACCGCCTCGATCTCTTCATGCGTCATGCCCTGCAACAAGCCGGTGCTGACCGCCACCAGCGCCGAGTTTTTAAACGCGCCGGTGGCAAAGGCATTCGGGTCACCCTCAAAAATGCCGACCTCGGGCATGCCGATACCGGCCTTTTCTGCCAACTTGCGCACGGTCTCCACAATCCAGGCTTCGTCGGCGTTTTGTGGCTGGTTGATCACGCGCACACCCGAGGCCCACTTGGCCATCGGTTTGCTGATCAGCAGCGAAATAATGGCGCCACCAAAGCCAATCACCAACGCAAAACCGAGTAGCGAACCAAGATTCAGCCCGCTGGCAGTCAGATAACGGTTGACCCCCAGCAAACTGGCCACAATGCCCAGCACTGCCACCACCAGCACGTTGGTCAAGACAAACAAAATAATGCGTTTCATGCGTTTCCTTCAGATAGGGTTCAATTCAGCGAACCGTTGACGGATGTTTGGGGGCGCGCCACCCCATTTCAAGGTTTTCAACGTCAACTGCAGACAAGTTTACGGGCATTTCCCGACAGGCTCCGGATTTGCATTCGCTTCTTTTCTAGTGTTCTCTTTCAGAAATACACAAATTTACCTGTGCCATACGAAATCAACCCCCCAACGCCAGCGTTCCGATCCATCGTCAGATCGTGGACCAGGTCGCGCGCCTGATCGCCGGTGGCAATATGGCCGAGGAAGCAACCCGCTACCGCGTCTTTGCTGGGATCGAAACCTTCCTGAAGAAATACAGCCCAGCGCAGTAATCACGTTCAGTCGGTCACGCCCTTGGGTAATGACATGCCCTTTTGCAGCATGACTGCCCGAAGGCGGTCCGGGTAGTCGGTGATGATGCCGTCCACGCCCCAGTCCATCAGGCGCTCCATCTGGGGCTTCTGATTGACGGTCCAGGGAATCACCTGCAAGCCCAGACCCTGGGCCTCTTTCACCAGAGAGGCCGACAAATTGTTGTCGTTGGGCGCCCAGATCACGCCGGCGGCTGAACCTGCCGATGCCCGGATCATGCGCGGCACGGAGCCGCCATGGTCCTTGAGCAAGTGTCCGGCGTTCCAGGAGCCGTCTTTCAGGGTGTTGAAGTCAGGGGCCTCGATAGTCAGGTACATGGTGCGCAAACCCGGCTCCAGTTTGTGCAGCAGTTCCAGTGTGCGCCAGTCAAAACTCTGCACCATCACGCGCCGGGTCATGCCGGCGTCGCGAATCACCGCCAACATGGTGTTGACGAAAGGCTCCGGCGCCAGCGTGCTTTCGGGATAGTGCGGGTTGATCTTGGTCTCCATGTCGAAATGGACATCCTTCGCCCCCAGGTCATTGACCAGCTTGAACAATGCGGCCAGGGTCGAAATGCGCTGACCGTCGCGTGGCTGCTGGTCGGGAAACTCGCGTGCATAGCGGTTGGCTGGATTGATCCGGCCGACGTCATAGGACTGCACCTGCGCGAGGGTGAGGGACTTGATCAGCGGGCCGCGCTCCCGGAGCCACTGGCCCTGGGCATCGCGCGTGATGGCCGGGTTCAGGGCCGAGTCGTGCGAGATCACAGGAATGCCATCGGCGGTGATGGCAATGTCGAGCTCCAGTGTCGTCACGCCCATGCGCAGCGCATTTTCAAACGAAGCGAGGGTGTTTTCGGGTCGCAGGCCGCGCCCGCCACGATGCGCTTGCAGGTCGAACGCCGATGCCTGCAGCGCGCCCAGCATCAGGCCAAGCAGCCCGATACGCGCCATGGCGGTCCATCGCCTGGCAACCGGACTAGCTATCAAATTGCTAGCTGTATGCGCATAACAGACGGG
>JADGRK010000226.1 GCA_017880985.1 Rhodoferax sp.
CTGCGCTGCTGGGCCTCTATCCGGTGCAAATTCGGATAATTTGCTTAGGTCCGCCGTTACATCCTTCGACAATGAAAAAAACATGCTAGCAATCAAGTAGCAGGCTTTCCATACCCTATAAGGGCTTGATTGGTGGCGCTTCACGGATTCGAACCGCGGACCTGTGGATTATGATTCCATCGCTCTAACCGACTGAGCTAAAGCGCCGAGCCGCGAATTATAACCAGAAGACCCGCGCCAGCCCTGGACCCAGGTCGGCCGTGCTATTGGTTCCGGAAGTTGGCTTTGCGCTTGTTCAGGAAGGCATCCATGCCCTCTTTCTGGTCGCTGCTGGCAAACAAGGCGTGAAACATGCGGCGCTCGAACCGGATGCCATCGCTGAGCGTGCCCTCGTAGGCCCGATTGACCGATTCTTTGGCCGCCATGGTGGCGAGTTGTGAGTATTCACTGATCATCAATGCGGCCGCCAGCGTCTCTGGCATCAACTGGTCCAGCGGCACCACGCGGCTGACCAGGCCAGCGCGCTCGGCCTCGGTGGCGTCCATCATGCGACCGGTCAGGGCCATGTCCATGGCCTTGGCCTTGCCCACCGCACGCGGCAAGCGCTGCGTGCCACCGGCTCCGGGGATGATGCCGAGCTTGATTTCGGGCTGGCCAAAGCGGGCGTTGTCGGCGGCAATGATAAAGTCGCACATCATCGCCAACTCGCAGCCGCCGCCGAGTGCGAAGCCACTGACGGCCGCAATGACGGGCTTGCGCACGCTGCGAATCTGCTCCCAGTTGCGCGTGATGAAATCGCTCTTGTACACATCCGCGAAAGTGAGGCTGGCCATGGCCCCGATATCAGCCCCGGCGGCAAAGGCTTTTTCGCTGCCGGTAATGATCATGCAGGCGATGGCCGGGTTGGCATCAAAGGCTTGCAGCGCGACACCCAGTTCGTCCATCAACTGGTCGTTCAGGGCATTGAGTTGCTTGGGGCGATTCAGGGTGACGACGCCCACTTTGTCGGCTTCGGTGTGGACCTTGATCAGCTCAAAATTCATGGCGCTCTCCGGTTTTCAATAAAGAAGGACTATACCGAACGCGACTGCCCCACTTCAACCGGCATCAAGCCACTGGCCAACCAGCTTCCGGTCACGCGCCACCAGCCGCCAGGTGGTCACTGCCTTGGGCAGCGTCAGCGTCAGCTTGACAAGGCGTTTGTCGCGCGCCACCAGGGCAACCATTTTTGTTTCTGTTCCGGCGTAAAGCAACAGGTCATCGAGCTTGCTGAGACGCCAACTGCTGGCCAGTTTGCCACTGCCGACTTCCAGGCCCAGCCACTCGTCGCCGGCCGAGAAACCCGCTTGCTCCGCTGCTCCACCCGACAACACGGTTTTGATTTGAACGCCCGCACCCTCTGTGATGCGCAGCCCCAGGCGCTGGGCGAGCTGGGCCGGCTCTTCCAGCACGGCAATGCCTTGCCGTTCCAACAAGGGCTTGAGTGGCAACTCCGAGCGGCTGTGCACCCAGTTCGCGAGCTCTTTGGCATAGGAGCGCCCGGCCAACTCCTTGAGCACGCCAGCCAGGTCGCTCTCGGTCATCGGCCCGCCCTGGCAGCGCAGCCACATGGCGCGCATCACGGCATCCAGTGTGGTCTTGCCGGTCTGTCGCAGCGTCAGGTCAAGACACAGCGCCACCAGTGCGCCCTTGGTGTAGTAGCTCACCGTGGCGTTGGGGGTGTTTTCGTCTTGCCGGTAATACTTGACCCAGGCATCCATGCTGGCCTGCGCCACGGTTTGCACTTTTCGCCCTGGCGTTTGCAGCACCTGGTTGATGCTTTTGGTGAGCAGTTTCAAGTAGGCGGCGTCATCAATCAGCCCGGCGCGGCGCAGCAACAGGTCATCGTAGTAACTGGTGAAGCCTTCAAAAAACCAGAGCATTTGCGTGTAGTTTTCACGCGCGTAGTCGTAACGCGTGAACTCGGCCGGGCGCAGTCGTTTGACGTTCCAGGTGTGAAAATATTCGTGGCTGATCAGACCCAGCAACGTGGCGTAGCCGTCGGGCTGCTTGGGATTGGGATTGGCATCGGGCGGCTGCGCGGCGCTGGGCGGCAGCGCCGGGTTGCTCAAACGCGGTAGATCCTGGCGCTTGCAGATCAGCGCCGTCGAGTGACGGTGTTCCAGGCCGCCATAGCCGTCATCGACTGCATTGAGCATGAACAGATAGTGGCTGTGCGGCGGCTTGTTGCCCGAGCGTGCGCCGGGCTGGATGCCATGCCAGAAGCTGATTGCTGCTTCGCAGAGGGTCTTGCTATCGGCCAGCAGCCGTTTGCCGTCAAAACTCGGCGCCGCTCCGGCCACAACAAAACGGTGCGCGATGCCGGCCGCCACAAAAGAGCCACACCATAAGTTGCCCATCTCGACCGGACAATCCACCAATTCGTCGTAATTGGCTGCAACGTAAGTGCCAAAACCATTTTTGGTAATCTTGCGGGCCGTCAGCGCGGTGGCAAGCTGCCAGCCAGACAAGGCCTTAGGCGCCACCAGCGTCACCTCATGCGGCAGATCCTGCTGGCCAGCGACCTGCAGGAAAAGACTGGTGCCATTGAAAAAGCCACGCTCAGCATCCAGCCAGGCGGTGCGCACTGAGTTGTCAAAAGCGTATATCTCATAGGTCAACACCAGTGGCTGGTCCGCCACGCATTGCGCTTGCCAGGTGCATTTATCGAGTTGCGTCAAGGCAACCGGTTTGGCGGATTGACAGGCCTGGAGCCGCTGCAAATTTTTGGAAAACTCGCGCACCAGATAGCTGCCCGGGATCCACACCGGCAAGCTCACGCACTGCAACGCCGCCGGCCGCGTAATGGTCAGTGTGACTTCAAACCGATGCGCCTGCGGGTCCTGCACCCGCACGCTGTAGCGCAGCGCAGGGCTTGCCATCAGTTTTTGGCAGTCGTCAGACGTTTTTCAACTTCCGCAGCCGCAATGGCGCCGGGGACGCGCGAGCCGTCCGCAAAAACCAGTGTCGGTGTGCCGGTGATTTTGTATTTGTGACCGAGTTCGACGTTGCGTGTCAGGGCCGCGATGTCGCAGCTTGCCACCGCCGGCAATTGTTCACGCACCATCCAGTCTTGCCAGACTTTGGCCTTGTCTTTGGCGCACCAGATGTGCTTGGATTTTTCATTTGAATCAGCGCTCAGAATCGGGTAGAGGAACATGTAAATCGTCACATTGTTCACATTTTGCAGGTCGCGCTCAAAGCGTTTGCAATAGGTGCAGTTGGGGTCTCCAAAGACCGCCAGCTTGCGTTTGCCGTTGCCGCGCACAATAGTAAAGGAGTCCTTGAAGGGCAACGCATCAAAACTGATGGCAGTCAGTTTGTCCACCCGTTCTTCGGTCAAATTGCGGCGCTGTTTGGTGTCAATCAGACTGCCTTGAAGCAAAAAATTGCCTTCGGCATCGGTATAAAAAATCTCGCTGCCATTGACACGGACTTCAAACAGGCCCGGCATCGGGCTCTTGCTGACTTCGTCGATTTTTTGTAGTTGCGGAATCCGTTCGCCCAGGTTCTTGCGAATCGTGACTTCCTGCGCCTGGGCGCTCAAAGTCGCCAACAGAGTGGCGACAATCAACGCGGTTTTAATCATCTTCATTTGTTTCCAGTCGTTCGTTAAACACCCATCGCCTGTCGCGCGACCCATTGCTTGATCGGGCCGCTACGTTCAAACCCATTCATACCCCAGTTGCGCAGCGCCTGCAAAGGGGCGCCATTCTGCGAAAACAACTGCTGCAAACCATCCATCGTGGCGCTCATGGCCGATACCTCCGCCTTGCGCGAGCGCTCGTAGCGTCGCAACAGCTTTTCATCGCCCACCGCGCGCCAGTACTCCCGATCATGCAAGATCGCCGCCAGTGCCGCGACATCGCTCAGTCCCAGGTTCAACCCCTGGCCGGCCAGTGGATGGACATTGTGGGCCGCATCGCCCGCCAGGGCCCACGCCCTGCCCTCGTGCGTGCCGATCCAGCGCTGGGCCTGTGCCGCTTGCAATGGCCAGGCACTTCGCTCACTCACCAGACTGAGCTTGCCCAGGCTGCCTTCACTGACAACTTCCAACTGTTGGCAGAAGTCGCTCGGGCTCGCATCGAGCAAAGCCTGCACCCGGTCCCTAAGAACAGACCAGACAATCGCCACAGAGTTCCCCTGCGCTCCGCCCAAAGGCAAAAAAGCCAGTATTTCGCCTTGCGTAAACCACTGACGTGCGGTTTGGCCGTGGGGTCTTTCGCAGCTTAGCCGTGCCGCGATCGCCGTTTGGGAATAAGGCGTGACCTCAAAGTCCACGCCAAACTCGGCACGCGTACGGCTCGCCCTGCCTTCGCAGATCACCGTCAATGTGGCGGCTTGCGGCGCCTCCAGCAACTCGATCTGGGCTTGGAAACGCACTGCGTCAGCCAACTGCGCTTCGAGCACCGGCACGTCCACGATCCAGGTCAAGCCGGGTACATCGAGCTCGGCGGCCGAAAAGTTGACCTCGCCACCAGCGTCGCCCTTGACCTGCATTTTCAGGACTTCGGTCGCATGCAGCGCATCGGGCCAGCAGCGCAGCGATTCGAGTAGAGCCCTGGACCTGGCGTTCAAGGCATAGGCGCGCACGTCATCGGTGTCTGATGACGCGCCTCGGGTCGGTGCCGGATTCTGTGCCACCAGACCGACATGGAGCCGCTCGCGCGCCAGCAATAGCGCCAGCGTACGGCCCACAATGCCGCCACCACGGATGCAAATATCAAAAGCTTGAGTCATGGCCGCCGATTGTAGGTGGGGCTATCGCATACACTTGAACGCTAGTCATTTGCCTCTCAAACTTGC
>JADGRK010000227.1 GCA_017880985.1 Rhodoferax sp.
GCCGGGCGAGGTGGCTGTACCCTCGGCAGCGGCTACACCCCAACCGGTGCCTGCATCGGCCCCGGTCCCCGCCTCCACGCCGGTACCTGCAACGCAGCGTGCGCCGGAACCCGAAAAAGCATCAGTCGCGGCGCGGCATCCGGTGTCGCCCTCTGCGCGCAAACGGGCCAGGGAACTGGGCCTTGACCCCGACACCCTCAGCGGCACCGGCGCGCAGGGGTCGGTCACGCTGGCCGACATCGAGGCGGCTGCCGCTGTAGCAACGACACAAGCGGTGGCCTCGGCAGCCGGTACGGCACCCACCCCAAGCGCGGCGCCTGATCGCCAGAAAGAAATGCGCAAGGCCATCGCCGCGGCCATGAGCCGCTCCAAGCGTGAGATCCCGCACTACTACCTGAGTGAAACCATTCCGATGGCCAACGCGCTGGCCTGGCTGCAGCAACGCAACGAAGGCCGGCCCATCACCGAACGCATCCTGCCAGCGGTGCTGTTGCTCAAGGCGGTGGCGGTGGCCCTCAAACGCACGCCCGAGCTCAATGGCTTTTACCGTGACGGGGCGTTCCAGCCTGCGGCGGCCGTGCATGCCGGCGTGGCGATTTCGCTGCGCGGCGGCGGACTGGTGGCACCGGCGCTGCACGACGTCGGAGCGAAGCCACTGGAGCAGTTGATGCGCGAGCTGGCCGATCTGGTCAAACGTGCACGGGCGGGCTCGCTGCGCAGCTCCGAAATGAGCGATCCGACCGTCACTGTCACCAATCTGGGTGACCAGGGCGTGGAGTCGGTGTTCGGTGTGATCTACCCGCCGCAGGTGGCGCTGGTGGGCTTTGGCAGCGTTGCCGTGCGGCCCTGGGTCCAGGATGGCGAAATTCGCGCGCAGCCCGTGCTGTGCGCCACCCTTGCCGCCGATCACCGGGCCTCGGACGGACACCGCGGCGCCTTGTTTCTGGCCGAACTGCACGAGCTGTTGCAGCAGCCACAAGCGCTGACTGACGCTGCAGCGCTGCCGACAACCAACCAGGGAATCCAGACATGAAAACCGACCGGCCGACTTTGGTGGGGACCGTTTTGACACTGCTGCGTGCGATCGCGCCGGAACTGGAACCCGAGGCGCTGGACCTTGCGCGGCCCCTGCGCCAACAGGTGGATCTGGATTCAATGGACTGGCTCAATTTTCTGGTGAGCCTGCATGAACGTTTCGGGGTCGAGATCGCGGAAGCAGACTATGCGCGGCTGATCTCCCTCAACGACGTGGTGGACTATCTGCAAGCCAGGCTAGTCTAAGATCGCTCGGGCAGGATTGAGGCATGATGTGCCAATGGAGTCATCATGAACCAAACAATCCGCCAGTTACTGGACCAGATAAGCGCCCTTGAAGGCGATTTGCTCAAGGTCGTGCAGGAGCAGGAGGCCAGCGCCTTGTTCCAGATCAAGGGCAAACGGGTCGAGTTCGAGGCTTCCATCCGCCAGGCCCACGAGCAGCTCAAGAGCGGGTTTTTCCACTGGCTGGTGACCTACCGGCCGCAGAACCTGATCACCGGGCCCATCATCTACAGCATGATTGTTCCGCTGGCCTTTCTGGACCTGTTTGTGAGCTTCTATCAGGCCACCTGTTTTCCAGTCTACGGGATCACCAAGGTGCGCCGCGGGGACTACATCGTGTTTGACCGGCAGCAGCTTGAATACCTCAATTTCATCGAAAAATTTCATTGCAGCTACTGTGCCTATGGCAGCGGCCTGATCGCCTACGTGAGCGAGATCGTGGGGCGAACGGAGGAATACTTTTGCCCGATCAAGCACGCGCGCAAGATGCTTGGAAAGCATTCGCGTTATGCCCGTTTTCTGGCTTACGGCGAGGCCGAAGACTATGAGGCCAAGCTGGAGAAATTTCGCGTCCGGTTAGGAGAAAAGACGCCCCCCGGCAAAACCTGAATCGGGTTGCGCAGAGCGCCATCAACTGTCAGGGCAAGGCCACAATCTTCGGCCGTCCAACCGTCTGCGACAGCAAAACCTGCTGCTCGTTATTCAGCCCCAGGGCCTGCGCCAGCGCGCCGCGGTCGATCCAGGCACGGATCACGGTGGCCAAACCGGCCGAGGCGCAATACAGATAGACGTTTTGTGCCATGGCACCGGCTGCTGCCCAGGCATACGACTCCCGCTGAGCCGCAGGCACCAGCTTCATGCGCGCATAGTCAGCAACAAACACCAGGTCCAGCGGCGCGGTGTCGACAAAGTCCTGATAGCCGGTGACGCGGCGCGCGTCGATGGTGCTCACCAGATGCAGCGTGTGGGACGATGCAACGTAGCGGTATAGACCATTGGGTAAAGCCGCGTAAACATCAACCTCCTGCGCATTCATCGCACTGGGCGCAGTGCGTCCACCCAGGAGGGGACGGTTGATGCCAGCGGCTGCCCACAGCAGATCGGACAGCGTCTGCTCCGGTAGCGGCGCGGGATCGAACTCGCGCAAGGATTGGCGCTGCGCCAAAACCTGCATCAGCGGCAGGCCGCCCGCGGTATTGGCCGGCGGCAAATGTGTCGTGCTGGCTGCATCGCCGGTCGCGGGCTCGGGCCTGAGTTGCCCGATCAGGCCCAGTGCCATCTTGGTCAGTGTATTCATGCCTGTACTCCTGAAACTGCGTTTGCGGACCCATGCTGCACCCGATTCAGTCTAGGCCGGTTCACGTCCTATGCATTGCGTTTTGTCAAGCCAAGCCCCATCGATAGGACCCTTCCCGATGAAGCGGGTAAGGCCGGGACCAGGCTGCACGGTATAGACTGCTGATAATGAGGAGACAAAAGCGAATATGAAACTGGGGACGACATGACGCTCAATGTGTTGTGGCTGCAAGCGGGCGGCTGTGGGGGCTGTAGCATGTCACTGCTATGCGCCGACACGCCCGACTTGTCTGGCCTGCTGCGCCGCAATGGCATCGAGATGCTATGGCATCCCGCGCTGTCGCTCGAAGGGGTTCACGACCTGATTGACATTCTGGAAGACTGCTTGACGGGTCGCGTGCGGCTGGACGCACTTTGCATCGAAGGCTCAATGTTGCGCGGTCCCCATGGCAGTGGGCGTTTTCATGTCCTGGCCGGCACTGGTAAACCAATGATCGAATGGGTGCGTCAACTCTCAAATGTCGCCACCCATGTCATCGCGGTGGGCAGTTGTGCCGCGTGGGGCGGCATCACCGCCTCGGGCAACAACCCGACCGATGCTTGTGGCCTGCAGTTTGACGAGGAGCACAAAGGGGGTCTGCTGGGCGCCACTTTCTGCCCTAAAGGCGGCTTGCCTGTGATCAACATCGCCGGTTGTCCGACGCACCCGGGATGGGTCACAGACACCCTGATGGCACTGGCTGCCGGTCTGCTCACGCAAACCGATCTCGACCCGCTGGGGCGTCCGCGTTTTTTTGCCGACCGGCTGGTGCATCACGGCTGCACGCGCAACGAATATTACGAATACAAGGCCAGTGCCCAGAAGCCATCCGACCTGGGCTGCACCATGGAAAACATGGGCTGCAAGGGTACCCAGGCGCACGCCGACTGCAATACGCGGCTGTGGAACGGTGACGGATCCTGTACGCGCGCCGGTTATGCCTGCATCAGTTGTACTGAACCGGGATTTCAAAACCCGGGCCATCCGTTTCACAACACCCCGAAGCTGGCGGGCTTCCCGATTGGCCTGCCGATCGACATGCCCAAGGCCTGGTTTGTGGCGCTAGCCTCGCTCTCCAAAAGCGCCACACCCAAGCGCGTCAAGCAAAACTCGATCAATGACCACGTGGTACTGCCACCGGTGTCACGCAAGGCCGGGCTGCGTTAGACGCAGCGTGGACCATGACCCGTTTGATTCTCGGACCCTTCAACCGCGTCGAAGGCGACCTCGAAGTCGAGCTTGAGGTGGCTGAAGGCCGCGTCATTGAGGCGCGCGTCAATGCGCCGATGTACCGTGGCTTTGAGGTCATGCTGATCGGCCGCGACCCAATCGACGCGCTGACCATCGCGCCGCGCATTTGCGGCATCTGCTCGGTCTCGCAATCGGTGGCAGCGGCACGTGCGCTGGCCGATGCTTCTGGCGTGGTGGTGCCACCCAACGGGCTTCATGCCCTCAACCTGATGCTCGCTTGTGAGAACCTGGCCGACCATCTGACCCATTTTTATGTCTTCTTCATGCCCGACTTCACCCGTGCGGTCTATGCCGCTCGCCCCTGGTTTCGCGAAGCGCAGCGACGCTTTGCGGCTGTGGTTGGCGGTGCGTCCGGCAGCGGTCTGCACAACCGCGCAGCGCTGGCGGCACGGGCGCGCTGGCTGGAGCTGATGGGCACGCTGGGTGGCAAATGGCCACACACCGGCGCCGTGCTGCCGGGTGGCACGTCGCGCGCCATTGATTCGAGTGAGCTGGTGCGCCTGCTCTCGCGGGTGCGGGAGATGCGCGTCTTTCTTGAGCAAACGCTGTTCGGCACGCCGCTGGAGGAAGTGGCAGCACTCAACAGTTTGGCCGCCTTGCAGGGCTGGCGCGCGCGGGCCGCGGGTAGCGATTTGGCGCTGTTTCTGGACATTGCGGATGATGCAGGTCTGTTCAGCCTGGGGCCGGGGCCAGGCCGCTACCTCAGTTATGGCGCCTACGCCCAACCCGACGGCGGTCACGCATTGCAGCGCGGCGTATGGGACGCAAGCTCGCAGCAGCGTCTGGCGCTCGACCCAACCCAGATCAGTGAAGACCTGCGACACGCCTGGTTCGCAGAGGGCGAAGACGGCCAGGCACTGCACCCAATGCGGGGCCTGACCCAGCCTCAACCCGACAAACCCGGTGCCTATACCTGGAATAAGGCCCCC
>JADGRK010000228.1 GCA_017880985.1 Rhodoferax sp.
CGCAATTTGCTGCCCGGTCGCGTCAAGCACTGCCAGCGGTTCGTCTCGCCACTGTTCAGCCACCCGGGCGTATCGGGCGCAGCGCAGCGCATCAGCCACCTTTTGCAGAACCGCTGTCGCGTTGCCGCTGATCCGCCAGCTAAGGCCCTGACTTGTTTGGACTTGAGTCAGTTCATCGGAGCTGAATAAATCGTTGTTTTTAACGACGGCGCAAAAGGCGTCCGAAACCACCGAGCCAATCACGGCGTCGCCAATCACCAAGGGCTCACGCGGCAATAGCGGCGGCTGATTGACGCTGGCATGTAGCTGCTTGAGCCACGGAGAATCGAGCAGCTTCATTTCAATCGAAGGCTGTGCACGCCTGCGCAAGCAGCTATCTTTTCAATAGCTAAATCAAAGCTTGGCCGAGACCCAGGCCAGCACGCTGGCCAAGGCGGCCGCGAGTTTGGCGGGCTCGGTGCCACCGGCCATCGCCAGGTCGGGCTTGCCACCGCCTTTGCCACCGACTTGTGCCGCCACAAAGTTGACCAGTTCACCGGCTTTGACTTTGCCAATGGTGTCCGGCGTGACGCCGACCGCGATTTGCACCTTGTCGCCGTCCACCACAGCGAGCACGATGACGGCGGTTTTGAGCTTGTCCTTGAGCTTGTCGATGCTGTCGCGCAGGGTCTTGGTGTCAGCGCCTTCGAGCTTGGCGACCAGCACCTTGACGCCTTTCACATCCACCGCCTGGGTCAGCAACTCATCGCCCTGGGCGGACGCCAGTTTGCCCTTGAGCGCGGCAATTTCTCTTTCCAGCGTCTTGACATGATCGATGACGTGGCTGATGCGTTCGTTGAGCTCTGCCACCGGCGCCTTGAGGGTGGCGGCCGCTTGTGTCACGCTGGCTTCCAGCGCTTGCAAATAGACCAAGGCGTTCTGCCCCGTCATGGCCTCAATGCGGCGAATGCCAGAGGCGACGCCGCTCTCGGCCACCACCTTGAACAGGCCAATATCGCCGCTGCGCTGCACGTGCGTACCGCCGCACAGCTCGCGGCTGGTGCCGATGTCAATCACCCGCACCGACTCGCCGTACTTTTCGCCAAACAGCATCATGGCGCCGGTTTCCTGGGCTGCTTCGATGTCCATCACCCGTGACTGGGTTGCCGCGTTGGACAGAATTTCAAAGTTGACGCGGGCTTCGACCTCGCGAATCTGCTCGTCTGTCACCGGCGCATTGTGGGCAAAGTCAAAGCGCGTGCGATCGGCGTTGACGAGCGAACCCTTTTGTTGCACATGCCCGCCCAGCACTTCGCGTAGCGCCTTGTGCATCAAATGGGTCACGCTGTGGTTGCGCTGGGTGGCGGCGCGCCGGCTTGCGTTGACGTGAGCGGTGACCTCGTCACCCACCTTGAGCGCGCCGGTTTTCAGGACACCATGATGACCAAACACATCGGCCTTGATCTTCTGGGTGTCGGCGACTTCAAACATCGCGCTGTCAGAAAAAATGTTGCCCTGGTCGCCAACCTGGCCGCCGCTCTCGCCATAGAACGGTGTGGCGGCCAGCACCACCACCCCGTTTTGACCGGCGTTTAGCTCGCTAACCGGCGTGCTGTCTGCGTAGAGCGCTACTACGTTTGTAGCTTCCGTGAGCCGTTCGTAGCCGACAAAATCATTGCCGTCGCCGCTGTAGTCGAGCGCCCGGTCCATCTTGAATTTGCCCGCCGCTCGCCCTTGCGCTTTTTGTTTTTCCATGGCGGCGTTAAAACCGGCTTCATCCACTTCCAGCCCCCGCTCGCGGCACACATCGGCAGAGAGATCCAGCGGAAAGCCAAAGGTATCGTGCAGCTTGAAGGCAACGTCGCCGGGCAGCACTTTGACAGCACCTGCAGGCTCGCCATCGAGGCCTTCGGCTCCGAGTGCCGCGTCCAGAATCTGCATGCCGACTTCAAGCGTTTCAAAGAACCGCTCTTCCTCGGCCTGCAGCACTTGCGCGATGCGTTCGGCTTGCGCCGCCAGGCTGGGATAGGCCTCGCCCATCAGCGCCACCAGATCGGGCACCAGTTTGTAGAAAAATGGCGTCTTTTGCCCCAGCTTGTAGCCGTGGCGAATGGCGCGGCGGATGATGCGGCGCTGCACGTAGCCGCGTCCCTCGTTGGAAGGCAGCACGCCGTCGCTGACCAGGAATGCGGTGGCACGGATGTGGTCGGCAATCACGCGCAGGCTCTTGTTGACCAGATCAGTGCAGCCGGTTTCGCGCGCCGCCGCTTTGATCAGCGCTTCGAAAATATCGATTTCGTAATTGCTGTGCACGTGTTGCAGGATGGCGGCCAGGCGCTCCAGCCCCATGCCGGTATCGACACATGGTGCCGGTAGCGGTTTGACCGAGCCGTCAGGCTGCATGTCGTACTGCATGAACACATGGTTCCAGATTTCGATGTAGCGGTCGCCATCCTGCTCCGGACTGCCCGGGGGGCCACCGGGGATTTCGGGACCATGGTCATAGAAAATCTCGCTGCACGGGCCGCAGGGGCCGGTGTCGGCCATCATCCAGAAGTTGTCGGACGCATACCTGGCACCCTTGTTGTCGCCAATGCGCACTACACGTTCAGGCGGCAGGCCAATCTCCTGGGTCCAGATGTTGTAGGCCTCCTCGTCGTCGATATAGACTGTGGCCCACAACTTGTCGGCGGGGAGTTTGTAAACCTGCGTCAGCAGCTCCCAACCCCATTTGAGCGAATCGCGCTTGAAGTAGTCGCCAAAACTCCAGTTGCCCAGCATCTCAAAGAAGGTGTGATGGCGCGCGGTATAGCCGACGTTTTCCAGGTCGTTGTGTTTGCCGCCGGCGCGCAGGCAGGCTTGAACAGACGCAGCGCGCACGTAAGAACGTTTGTCGGTGCCCAGGAACACATCCTTGAACTGCACCATGCCCGAGTTGGTGAACATCAGCGTCGGGTCGTTGCCGGGGACCAGCGGGCTCGATGGCACCACGGTGTGGCCTTTGGACTCGAAAAAGTCGAGGAATATCTTGCGGATATCGGCGACGCTGGCGGTGGTGGCACTTGAGTTCATGGCAACAGGAGAATGGTTAAATAGTTTTTGTGATATTTGGTGGCGGCCAGCACAGTGTCAAAACTGTCATTGCGGCCGCGGATCAGAGCCTGCCCCGGACCCGATCCGGCAGAAGAGCCAATGCAAGCAGATAATTTTAAGTCATCAAGCCGCTTTGGCACTGGTCTTCCAGGAAAGCCATGATCGCCGGATCATCGCTAAAAGCCACGTTGAATCTAAGCCAGGCGCTGGGCTGCAGGTTCGGACTGAACAGATGGCCAGGGCCGAGCAAGATATCCTGTTCAGCCGCTTTGTAAGCCAGCACGGCAGAATCGGGTATTGAAGGGTGCCTGGCCCACAGAAAAATCCCGGCCTTGGGCTCAGTGAAAATCTCAAAGCCAGTCTTCAACAGGCGCGCCGCCACGGCCTCATGTGCTCTGGCGAGGCGCTCGCGCAAGCCCTTGACATGCTTGCGCCAACGGCCATCCAGCAAGGCACCATGAGCCAAGCGCTCGGTGAACTCCGACGAGGTCAATCCCGCGATCATTTTGAGCTGCGCCAGCTCCTCCAGCAAGTCCGGGTTGGCGGCCAGGTAGCCGACCCGGATGTTGGGCGAGATCGTCTTGGAAAAACTGCCGATGTAGATGACGCGATTGAGTTGATCCAAACTGGCCAGCGAAGGCCGGGGTTCGGGGTCCAGGTCAGCGTTGATATCATTTTCGACCACCAAAAACTTATGCTTGTCAGCCAGCTGCATGACCCGGTGCAAATGCGCCAATTGGGCAATCGATCCGGTCGGGCTCTGCAGCCGGGGCTGGGTAAAAAAAATTTTGGGCTGGTGCTCAATGACCAGGCGCTCCAAGGCCAGCAGGTCATAGCCCGTCGCGGTGCGTGGCACGCCAATCAGGCGCGCGCCAAGGAAGCGCAGCGAAAAAAGCAAATTCGGGTAGCCCGGTTCATCCACCAGCACGACGTCGCCTGATCGAACCAAACGCCGGGCCACCAGGTCCATCGCCTGACTCGAACCCTGGGTCAGCAACACCTGCTCGGAGCTGACGGCAATTTCCTGCTCAGCAAGCAAGTCCCGCACCAATTGGCGCAGCGGTGGATAGCCCTTGGGCTCGCCATAGCCGCCCAGGTCCACGTCCTCCGCAGCCAGGCTGCGCAGGCTGCGGCGCACCCCGTCCTGAAACAGCCAGTCACCTGGTAGCCAGCCGCAGCCCGGTTTCATGCGCAGCGCCCGGTTTTCAAAAATACGCCGCAGATACCAGATCGAGTCAAAGTTGAAATTGGGGCCCTGGCCGGGCGCCTCGATGTCTGATACCGGCCGCTGCCGGACGAAAAACCCCGAATGCGGGCGCGATGCAAAGTAGCCTTGCGCTACCAGACGGTCATAGGCATCGACCACGGTAAAGACACTCACCTTGTGGGCGTGGGCAAACTGGCGGATCGACGGCGCCTTGGAGCCGGGTCGCAACGAGCCATCCTGGATGACGCCACGAAACCCTTCCACAATCTGCATGACCAGGGGCGTCGAATTTTGGGGATTGAGGGAAAACATGGGTAATGACTAAGGGTTTGTATGTAGCGGCCACTTTGCCTATACAGTGCTTCCCTGAATAGTGCTTAACTGTACATGGTAGCGGTCGCCACTTGGGTCTATATTGCCGGTAGTTCAAAACTACCTTAACCACACTCTGGATTGATATGCAACCCAAACCTCATTTAACAAATGCCGCCTTGATGGCCCGCCGGCAAGCCGCCATTCCCCGTGGCGTTGGCCAAAGCCACGAAGTTTTCATCGC
>JADGRK010000229.1 GCA_017880985.1 Rhodoferax sp.
GTGATCCGCTTCGGGCCAAGGGTACCGGTGAGTTTCTTGCCGATCACGGCGTAAGACGCCTCGCACAGCACCGCACCGAACACCAGCAGATTGCCCAACAGTTCATTTCTATAGTTCAAATCAGCGTCTAGAGCCTGACCAGTCTGCACAGACAGCTCTTGTTTTGATAGCGCGAA
Organism: Rhodoferax sp.; assembly: GCA_017880985.1. Taxonomy (GTDB): domain Bacteria; phylum Pseudomonadota; class Gammaproteobacteria; order Burkholderiales; family Burkholderiaceae_C; genus Rhodoferax. Next base: position 177 of record JADGRK010000229.1, read on the forward strand.
GAGCCCGATACCAAAACCCGCGCAGGCAATCGCGGCCCAGACCCGGGCGTTAATGCGCTCGCCCAGGAAGAGCCAGCTCAGCAGCGCCACCACCGCCGGGATGGCGGCCATGATGATGCCGGCGGAGGTCGCGCTGGTCAGGCTTACGCCGTACAGCATGAACAACGTAAACAGAAAATTGCCCAGAAAGGACTCCAGAAAAATCAGCCTCTTGAGTTTCCAGGTCAGCGCCGCTTCGGAGACCGGTTTGACCAGCCAGTGCGGTATCGCCAGGCCGCCAATGCCAAAGCGCAGCCAGGCCAGCAACATAACCGGCAGCACTGCCCCCAGCGGCTTGGACAGGGCAACATAGCTGCCGACCAGTGACATGCTGAGCGCCAGAAATAGATAGGCCAGCAGGCGATTCGGCACTGCTTGCGTGGAATTTAAAGCGGGTCGCACAGAGGTCATTTGCCCAAAAAGATTGGAGCACCTGATCATGCCTGATGCGGCAATGGTCACAGTTTTTATGCCGCTATAATTGAAAAAAGCACGATCGTACTATTTAGTCGATCGTGGACCGACTGTCGTTTGAATGACCAGGCTGAGGCACGGCACAGCATAGAATCCGTTGATTGACGTGCACGTCAATCATTTGAGTCATCAACGTCAAGTCAATCGCCGAATTCGTAACTATCTGGAGTTGAAGCAATGAAAGTCCTGGTCGCAGTCAAGCGCGTGGTGGATTACAACGTCAAGGTCCGAGTCAAGTCGGACAACAGCGGTGTCGAGATCGCCAACATCAAAATGAGCATGAACCCGTTCGACGAGATCGCCATCGAAGAAGCGGTTCGCCTGAGGGAAAAAGGGGTGGTGACCGAAGTCATTGCTGTTTCCTGTGGCGTCACGCAATGCCAGGAAACCTTGCGCACCGCCATGGCCATTGGCGCTGATCGCGCCATTCTGGTTGAGACCGCAGTCGAGTTACAGCCCTTGGCGGTGGCCAAGCTGCTCAAGGCGCTGGTGGACAAGGAGCAACCCGGCCTCATCATCCTGGGCAAGCAGGCCATCGACGACGACTGCAATCAGACCGGTCAAATGCTGGCCGCGCTGGCCGATCTGCCGCAAGCCACTTTTGCCAGCAAGATTGAAGTGGCCGACGGCAAAGCGTCGGTGACACGTGAAGTCGATGGTGGCTCGGAGACGCTCTCCATCAGCTTGCCCGCTGTGATCACCGCCGACTTGCGCTTGAACGAGCCGCGCTATGTGACGCTGCCCAATATCATGAAGGCCAAGAAAAAGCAGCTTGAAATCTTCAAACCCGAAGACCTCGGTGTTGATGTGACCCCGAGCATCAGGACGCTCAAGGTCAGCGAGCCGCCCAAACGCAGCGCTGGTGTCAAGGTGCCCGATGTTGCCACGCTGGTCGCCAAACTCAAAAACGAAGCCAAAGTTATCTAATCAACGTCGTCATCCCGGACTTGATCCGGGATCCATCGTGGCACACCACCGTGGATTGCGGGTCAAGCCCGCAATGACAAACCTCTCAGGAGTAAATTCATGACATCCTTAGTAATTGCCGAACACAACAACGCCTCCATCAAGGGCGCGACGCTCAACGCCGTCACTGCTGCCGCTCAGTGCGGCGGTGACGTGCACGTGCTGGTGGCCGGTGGCGACGCGCGTGCCGCCGCTGCGGCTGCGGCGCAGATTGCTGGCGTGTCCAAGGTATTGCATGCCGACAGCGCCGCCTTGGCCCATGGCCTGGCAGAAAACGTGAGCGCGCAAATCTTGGCACTGGCATCAAGCTATAGCCACATTTTGTTTGCTGCCACGGCCTCGGGCAAGAACATTGCCCCGCGGGTTGCGGCCAAGCTCAATGTCGGTCAGATTTCTGACGTGACCAAGGTCGATAGCCCGGACACCTTTGAACGCCCGATCTATGCCGGCAATGCCATCGCCATGGTCCAAAGCCTGGACGCCATCAAGGTCATCACGGTGCGTACCACCGGCTTTGACCCGGCCCCCGCCACGGGTGGATCGGCCAGCGTTGAAAGTGTGCCAGCACTGGCTGCGAGTGACAAGGTCGCCTTTGTCGGCAGCGAAATCGCCAAAAACGATCGCCCCGAGTTGACCGCCGCCAAAGTCATTGTCGCTGGTGGCCGGGCGCTTGGATCGCAAGAAAAATTCATGTCCGTCTTGATGCCGCTGGCCGATAAGCTTGGCGCCGCAGTCGGTGCCTCCCGCGCCGCCGTCGATGCCGGCTACGCGCCCAATGATTGGCAAGTGGGTCAAACCGGCAAGATCGTGGCGCCGCAGCTTTATATCGCCGCGGGCATCAGCGGTGCCATCCAGCACCTCGCCGGCATGAAGGATTCGAAGGTGATTGTGGCCATCAACAAGGACCCCGAAGCGCCGATCTTTTCGGTCGCCGACTACGGGCTGGAAGCCGATTTGTTTGTGGCAGTGCCGGAACTGGTGGCCGCCCTTTGACGTTGGCAACGAGACGTTTTATTTTGTCATTGCGGCCCTGAGCCGCAATCCATCCTTGCACGCCTGTATGGATGCCGCGTCATAACCGGCATGACAGGGACGTGACGATTTCTGGAGATCAAAATGAGCTACGTTGCGCCGCTTAAAGACATGCTTTTCAATATCAAGTATCTGGCTGATATTGAGCAGATCGCTCAGCTGCCGGGTTTTGAAGACGCTGGATTTGACACCGCTCAAGCGGTGCTGGAAGAAGCTGCCAAGTTCAATGAGGGCGTGCTCGCGCCGCTCAACTGGGAGGGCGACAAGCACCCTTCCAGCTGGAATGACGGTGTGGTCACCGCGGCACCGGGCTTCAAGGAAGCGTTCAAGCAGTTTGTCGATGGTGGCTGGCAGGGTCTGCAACACCCGGTCGATTTTGGCGGCCAGGGTTTGCCCAAGACCATCGGTGCGGCCTGCGGCGAAATGCAGAACTCGGCCAACATGAGTTTCGCCCTGTGCCCACTGCTGACTGACGGCGCGATTGAAGCGCTGCTGACGGCGGGCTCTCCTGAACTCAATGCAATTTACCTTGAAAAACTGGTGAGTGGCCAGTGGACCGGCACCATGAACCTGACCGAGCCCCAGGCCGGCAGCGACTTGGCGGCCGTGCGCAGCCGTGCCGAGCCGCAAGCGGACGGCAGCTACACGGTGTTTGGCACCAAGATTTTCATCACCTGGGGTGAGCACGATATGGCCGAAAACATCGTCCATCTGGTGCTGGCCCGCGTCACCGGCGCGCCCGAAGGTGTCAAGGGCATCAGCCTGTTTGTGGTGCCCAAATTCATGGTGAATAAAGATGGGTCGCTCGGCAGTCGCAACGATGTGCATTGCGTCAGCATCGAGCACAAGCTGGGCATCAAGGCCAGCCCGACGGCGGTGCTGCAATTTGGCGATCATGGCGGTGCCATCGGCTACCTGGTGGTTCAGGAAAACCGGGGTCTGGAGTACATGTTCATCATGATGAACGCCGCCCGTTACGGTGTTGGGGTGCAGGGCATTGCGATTGCCGAGACGGCGTATCAGAAGGCTGTCACGTTTGCCAGGGAACGGGTCCAAAGTCGTCCGGTGGATGCGACGGCAGCGGCGGGTGCGAGCATCATTTATCACCCTGACGTGCGGCGCATGCTGATGACCATGCGGGCCTACACCGAGGGTTGCCGCGCCATGGCGTCGGTCGCTGCAGCCGCTTTTGACGCGGCGCACCACCATCTGGACGACGAGGTACGCAAGCACAACCAGGCCTTCTATGAATTCATGGTGCCGCTGATCAAGGGCTACAGCACCGAGATGAGCCTGGAAGTGACCTCGCTCGGCGTGCAGGTGCATGGCGGCATGGGCTACATCGAGGAAACCGGCGCCGCGCAGTATTACCGCGACGCCAAGATTTTGACCATTTATGAAGGCACTACCGCGATTCAGGCCAATGATTTGGTCGGGCGCAAGACCGCACGCGATGGCGGACAAACAGCCAGGGCATTGGCCGTGCAGATTGAAACAACGGAAGGCTTGTTGGTAAAAAGTGGTAGCGCCGATGCGCTTGTTGTGGCCAAGCGTTTGGCGGCAGCTCGGCTTGCCTTTGTCGATGTGGTCAACTTTGTTGCCGCCAACACCCGGGCCAAACCCAACGCTGTCTTTGCGGGCAGCGTGCCTTACCTGATGCTGGCCGGTAATTTGATGGCAGGCTGGCAATTGGCGCGCGCGCTGCTGGTGGCGCAGGACCAGATTGCCAGGGGCGTGGATGTGCCCTTCATGCAAGCCAAGATCGTCACGACGCGCTTTTATGCCGACCATCTGCTGACCAAGGCGCCCGGTATTCGGGACGCCATCGTTGAAGGCGCCGAGTGCGTCACCGCGTTGGTGTTGGAGGCGTTCTGACCTGATTCTTGATTGCTACTAATTTAGTAGCTGCTTACGCAGTCTGGATAAGGGCTATATACCATTTTTGTTCATAAATATCAGAATCTTTCGGAGACTCCATGTCCAAGCTTCCTGCCCCGCTGAATAAGCTGCCTTTTCCCGTGATCGGCTCGCCGCTGTTCATCATCAGCAATCCCAAGCTTGTGATTGCCCAGTGCATTGCTGGGGTCGTTGGCGCCATGCCCGCGCTCAATGCGCGCCCGGCGGAGCAGCTTG
>JADGRK010000230.1 GCA_017880985.1 Rhodoferax sp.
ACAGCTCGTTTGACCTGAGCACTGAAGACCTCATTACCCCGACCGACATGGTGGTCACCCTCTCGCACAGCGGCTACATCAAGAGCCAGCCTTTGAGCGAATACCGGGCGCAGAAACGCGGTGGACGCGGCAAACAGGCCACCGCCACCAAGGAAGACGATTGGGTGGACCAGCTGTTTATCGCCAATACCCACGATTACATCCTGTGTTTCAGCAACCGGGGCCGCCTTTACTGGCTCAAGGTGTGGGAAGTGCCGCAAGGCTCACGCGGCTCGCGCGGGCGTCCGATCGTCAACATGTTCCCGCTGACCGAGGGCGAAAAAGTTACCGTGGTGCTGCCCCTGACCGGCGAAAAACGCAGCTTTCCGGCTGATCAATACGTGTTCATGGGCACCAGCATGGGCACGGTCAAAAAGACCACGCTGGACGAATTCAGCAACCCGCGCAAGGCCGGCATCATTGCCGTGGATCTCGACGATGGCGACTTCCTGATTGGCGCGGCGCTGACCGATGGCAAGCACGACGTGATGCTGTTCAGCGACGGCGGCAAAGCGGTGCGCTTTGACGAAAATGACGTGCGCCCGATGGGTCGCCAGGCGCGCGGCGTGCGTGGCATGATGCTCGAAGAAGGCCAGAGCGTGATCGCTATGCTGGTCGCTGAAGACGAGTCACAAAGCGTGCTCACGGCCACCGAAAACGGCTTTGGCAAGCGCACCAGCATCACCGAATACACCCGCCATGGGCGCGGCACCAAAGGCATGATTGCGATCACTCAGTCCGAGCGCAATGGCAAGGTGGTGGCCGCCACCTTGGTGCATGCCGATGACGAGATCATGCTGATCACCGACAAGGGCGTTTTGGTGCGCACCCGGGTATCAGAAATTCGCGAACTCGGCCGCGCCACCCAGGGCGTGACGTTGATCGGGCTGGACCAAGGCTCCAAGCTGAGCGGCCTGCAGCGAATCGTCGAAAACGACGCGATTGTGGGTTCCGATGACGCGCCGGTCGGGGACGAAGACGACACTGGCTCGGCCGCCTGATTGCTGCGATTTTAATAGCTGTTTACGCCTACCAGACGGGCGTTATAACCCAATTTTATATATAAATTGCTGATGAACCGACCCTTTAACTTCTCCGCCGGACCAGCCGCCATGCCGCAGGAAGTTCTGACCGAGGCGGCTGCCGAAATGCTGGACTGGCACGGCAGCGGCATGAGCGTGATGGAAATGAGCCACCGCGGCCAGGAGTTCGGCATCATTTACGAGCAGGCGCAGGCAGATCTACGCGAACTTCTTGCGGTGCCTGGTGACTTCAAAATCCTGTTCATGCAGGGTGGCGGTCTGGCCGAAAACGCGATCGTTCCGCTCAACCTGTCACGCGGCAGCACGGCTGATTTTGTCGTCACGGGCAGTTGGAGCCAAAAGTCGCTCAATGAAGCATGCAAATATTGCACCGTCAATCTGGCCGCCAGCAACCAGGCGGACGGCCACACCACCCTGCCAAATCCGGCCACCTGGCAACTCAGCCGGGGCGCCAGCTACGTTCACATCTGTAGCAACGAAACCATTCATGGCGTCGAATATCACGAGTTACCCAACCTCAAAACGCTGGGCAGTGACGCCCCGCTGGTGATTGACTTTTCTTCTCACGTCGCGTCACGTCCGGTGGACTGGTCGCGGGTCGGTCTGGCGTTTGGTGGTGCCCAAAAAAATCTGGGGCCGGCTGGCTTGACACTGGTGGTGGTGCGCCAAGACCTGCTCGGCCAGGCGCTGCCGGTGTGCCCGAGCGCTTTCAATTACAAGACGGTGGCCGACAACCAGTCGATGTTCAACACCCCGCCCACCTTTGCCATTTATGTCGCGGGGCTGGTCTTTCAGTGGCTCAAACGCCAGGGCGGCATGCCCGCCATGGAGGCGCGCAGCAAGGCCAAGGCAGCGCTGCTGTACGACGCCATTGATGGTTCCCGACTTTACTTCAACAAAGTTGCAGCCGACTGCCGCTCGCGTATGAACGTGCCGTTTCACTTGCATGACGAGACCCTCGACGCCGCATTCCTGGCCGGTGCGCGCGAGCGTGGTCTACTACAGCTCAAGGGCCACAAATCAGTGGGCGGCATGCGCGCCAGCATTTACAACGCAATGCCGATTGAGGGCGTGCAGGCGCTCGTGAACTACCTGCGGGAATTCGAGCAAACCCACGCTTGAACCATGACCAAGTCCGCCACCCCCCTACCCAGCCTGTCTGACTTGCGCGTCCAGATTGACGCCATCGATCAGCAGTTGCTGATGCTTCTCAATAAGCGCGCCCTGGTGGCTGAAAAGGTGGGTGAAGTCAAAAAGCATGAGGGCACGGCATATTTCCGGCCCGACCGCGTCGCTCAGGTAATCGACCATATCCAGCAGGTCAATCCAGGACCTCTGAAGAACCCGCACGTGGCAGCCATCTGGCGCGAAATCATGTCGGCCTGCCTGGCACTGGAAGCCCCGCAACGGGTCGCCGTGTTGGGGCCGGCAGGAACATTTTGCGAACAGGCCGCGATTGAGTTTTTTGGTGGCGCCGCCGACCTGATCTATTGCGCCAACTTTGATGAAGTGTTTCATGCCACGGCAGCCGGCAGCGCGCAATACGGCGTCGTCGGGGTCGAAAACTCGACCGAGGGCATGGTGACACGGTCGCTCGACTTGTTTTTGCACTCGCCCACGCATGTGATCGGCGAGGTCACACTGCTGGTTCGTCACAACCTGCTGCGTCTGGAAAACTCACTCGAAGGCATTGAAGTCGTGCTGGCCCATCCCCTGGCACTGGCCCAGTGCCAGGCCTGGTTGTCCAAACACCTGCCTCACGCCGAGCGACGTCCTGTCTCCAGCAACGCCGAAGGGGCCCGGCTGGCCACAACGAACCCGGCTTGGGCGGGCTTGGCCAGTGAGCATGCAGCAGCCCAGTTTGGCTTGCACATCGCCGCCCACGCGATCCAGGACGACGCCTACAACCGCACCCGCTTCGCGATCATCTGTCTGCCGCAGACCGTCGGAACACCTCCGCCGTCAGGCAACGACTGCACCAGCCTGATTGTGTCGGTCCCCAACCGGCCGGGTGCCGTGCACGACCTTCTGGTACCGCTCAAAGTACATGGTGTGTCGATGACGCGTTTTGAATCGCGACCGGCGCGCACCGGTCAGTGGGAGTACTACTTCTACATCGACATCCAGGGCCACCCCTCGCAGCCGAATGTCGCGGCAGCGCTCAGGGACCTTCAGGGACTTTGCGCCTTCTACAAGGTGCTGGGCACTTATCCGGTGGGCGAGTAACATGCGCCCCCACGCCCACATTCGTTCGCTGCCCCCGAGGGCGCGCAAGCCTCCCCAGGGGCGGCCGGTCGGAAATCTTGATGTTTGAACAACTCGGGCTGATTGGTTGTGGTTTGATGGGCGGCTCGTTCGCACTGGCGCTCAAACGAGCCGGACTGGTCAAACGGGTGGTGGGCTACAGCAAGTCACCTTCCACCACCGAACGGGCGCGCCAGATGGGCGTAATTGACGTCGAAGCACCTTCAGCCCTGCTGGCTGTTTCAGGGGCCGACATCGTGCTCATCGCGGTGCCAGTGGCCGCCTCCGAGGCCACCTTCAAAGCCATCAAACATCTGGTCACGCCGCAAATGCTGATCATGGACGTGGGCTCCACCAAGCGCGACGTGATTGATGCCGCTCGCCGCGCGTTGCGCGAGCAAGTCGGCTCGTTCGTTCCGACGCACCCAATCACGGGTAAGGAGGTGTCGGGGGTTGAAAACGCCGACGCCGACCTGTACAGTGGTCGGCAGGTGATCCTCACACCGATCGAACGCACCCTGACGGCCCAGTTGCAAAAGGCCATCGATGTCTGGTCGGCGCTCGGTTGCCGCGTGGTTCAAATGTCACCCGAGTCACACGACGCCGCCTTTGCCGCGGTCAGTCACTTGCCGCACCTGATTTCATTTGCGCTTATGAACGCCATCTCGGGCCAGCCCCATGGCAAAGACTATCTGTCACTGGCGGGGCCGGGCTTTCGCGACTTCACCCGGATTGCTGCCAGCGACCCCCAAGTATGGCGCGACATCATGGTCTCCAACCGCGAGGAGCTGCTGGCCCAGTGCAAGATTTTTCAGCGCAACCTGCAGGCCCTCGAACACATGATCTCCAGTGGCAACGCCGATGCGCTCGAAGGCTTGATTGAACAAGCCAGCCAGACCCGTGCCCACTGGCGCATGGCCCAGCATCAAAAATAATGTTTTCTACTGCGTTTCTTGATATCCCGCCACTCACCGGGGCGGGTGGCACCGTCGTTTTGCCAGGATCCAAAAGCATTTCCAACCGCGTGCTGCTATTGGCGGCGCTGAGCCAGGGCACGACCACCTTGCTCGATCTGCTGGACTCGGATGACACGCGTGTCATGCTCGACGCGCTGCGCCTGCTGGGCTGCGGCGTGCGGCAAGGTGGCAACAGCGTCGAGATCGATGGTCTCGGCGGCCAAGCGGGCAACCAGAACGCCAAGCTATTCATGGGCAATGCCGGCACCGCGATCCGTCCGCTCACTGCGGTACTGGCCGTGATCGGTGGCGACTATGAACTGCGTGGCGTGCCCCGCATGCACCAGCGTCCGATTGGCGACCTGGTCGATGCCCTGCGCCAACTCGGCTGCCAGATTGATTATTTGGGCCAAGAGGGCTTTCCGCCGCTGCGCATCGGTCAGCCGCACTTGAAACTGGACACGTCGATTCGGGTGCGCGGCGATGTATCGAGCCAGTTTCTCACGGCACTGTTAATGGCGCTGCCACTCGTGG
>JADGRK010000231.1 GCA_017880985.1 Rhodoferax sp.
CGCTGGTTGTCATTGAATAGGCGATGCCGATGCTCACCGCCGATGCGCGCGACGGTAGCCGCCCAGTTCGATGAAAGGCGGGTTGATGCGCAAAATCGGTCGATCAACGTCGCTGACCATCAGCGCCTGGCTCGATTCAAACGCGACCGCGGTGATGCGGAACATTTTTTCGGTTTGCTTGCGCTCAGTGATGTCCACATCGGTGCCAGGAAAACAGGCTGACCAGACTTAACAGCAACAGGCTCAACAGGCCCTACTTGGGTTACACATTGCGTGCCAATGCCGTAGTGCTGTCATTCATTCTTCCCTTGTTGGTCAATTTGGTCTACAGTGAGAAACCATGAAAGTTGTCAGCAAAGGCGGGCCACCATTGGCTAAATTCAAAATCATCGCACCATGAACACCCCACGCTACCCCTTGACCGAACTCAAAGACTTGCCCGATGACATCCGCACCAAAGTGCTGGAGGTGCAAGAGAAGGCGGGCTTTGTGCCCAACGTGTTTCTGGCCCTCGCCCGCCGGCCGGCCGAGTGGCGCGCTTTCTTTGCCTACCACGACGCCCTGATGCTCAAGGATTCGGGTTTGACCAAGGGCGACCGGGAGATGATCGTCACCACCACCAGCGCCGCCAACAAGTGTCTGTATTGCGTGGTGGCGCATGGCGCGATTTTGCGTATCTACGAGAAAAAACCGCTGGTAGCCGATCAGGTTGCCGTGAATTACCGCAAGGCGGACATCACGCCGCGCCAGCGTGCCATGCTGGACTTTGCGATGAAGGTTTGCCTGCATTCTGATGAGATTGGGGAAGCTGATTTTGCCGCCCTGCACGGCCACGGCTTCAATGACGAAGACGCCTGGGACATCGCCGCCATCACGGCTTTCTTTGGTCTTTCGAACCGCATGGCGTCGTTCAGCAACATGCTGCCCAACCCCGAGTTTTACGTCATGGGGCGGACCCCAAAACAAAAATAGGTGCTATTTATATAGTAGCTACTCACCCATACCGAACGGTGTCTGGAGCCAAGTTGTGCATATAAGTCAGGTCACCAGTTGGCGCAGCCAGTCAGGCAGGGTTTTGGCCTTCTGATTCGGAAAATCGACCCAGATCGTGGTCGCACCGCCGGCGGCATAAATGACGCCAGGCTGATCGGCGCGCTCCATCGTGGCCCAGCTCTCAAACGTGGTGCGAGCGGGGTCGCTGACATACATTTTCATCAGCACGTTGCCCGGGTATTCGAGTTGTTTGTAAAAGTTGCAGAAGGCGTTGACGATTACCGGGCCTTCGCCGTGGGAATCTGGCGCGCAAGCAATTGACTGCATCCAGTCAATGCGGCAGGTTTCCAGATACCGGAAGTAGCTGGTGTTGTTGACGTGCTTCATGGCATCCATGTCGCCCCAGCGAATCGGAATTTGCATCTCGAACACCAGCTTCTTTTGTTCGGGAATCTCGAACTTCATGATTTTTTCCTTGCTTTCTTCGGTGTTTAGACGCCGAAACCATCGTCGGCTGAAATCACGGCACCGTTGATGAAGTGGCTTTCATTGGCGCACAGCATGACCAGCAGGGCGTCCAGATCTTTGGCTTGTCCGACCCGCTTGCGGGGCAACATCTGCAACAGTTTTTTACCTTGCTCGGTCTGCCAATGCTGGTGGTTGAGCTCGGTGTCGATGTAGCCTGGGCAGATGGCGTTGACGTTGATGCCAAAACGGCCCCACTCCAGCGCCATGGCCTTGGTCATTTGGACAATGGCCGCCTTGCTCATGCCATAGACACCGATTTGGGGCAGCGCGCGCAGGCCCGCAACGGACGCAATGTTGATGATGCGCCCGCCGGTAAAAGTGCCGGGAGCCGAACCTCGGGCGCGCGCCAACATGCGCTTGCCGACCTCTTGTGCGACAAAGAAAGCGCCCCGGACGTTGGTGTTGAACATGAAATCAAAGTCGTCTTCTGACACATCCTGCAGACGCTGCGTGGTGCTGACCCCAGAGTTGTTGACCAGAATATCGATCGAGCCGACTTCGGTTTCGGCGTGCGCTACTGCCGATTTGATGGCGTCGTAATTGGTCACGTCCAGCTCAATCACGTGCGCATCACCGCCCTGGCCGTCAATTTCGGCGCGCAGTTCCTTGAGCCGCTCAAGGCGGCGACTCGCCAGCACCACGGCCGCGCCGGCGTTGGACAGTGTGCGGGCAAACTGGGCGCCCAGGCCACTGGAGGCACCCGTGATGAAAGCCACGCGGCCTGAAAGATCAATGCTGTAAGCCATTTGGCAAGTCTCCGTAAAAAATAGAACGACCGTTCTATTATGAATAATCTGCGCCTAAAATCGTCTTTGTATTCGACAATCAGCGAACGATAGCCCGTGGGGGCGGATACTCATATCTTAATCAGTTGAGGACAGAGCAACTTCTTTCGCTTCGCTCAAGTAAGTTGGTCTGTCCGACAATGTTTTATCAAGCGAGACCAACCATGACCAATCAGGAAATTCTGGCCCAGTTCGGCCCCCGTGAAGCGATGGAATACGACGTGGTCATCGTTGGCGGCGGCCCGGCCGGTCTGGCCAGCGCCATTCGTCTCAAACAACTGGCCACTGAACGAGGCAAGGAAATCTCGGCCGTGGTGCTGGAGAAAGGCTCCGAGCCGGGGGCTCACATCCTCTCGGGCGCGATCATGGACCCGATCGCCATGAATGAGCTGTTCCCGGACTGGAAAGCCATGGGTGCGCCCCTGACCCAGCCGGTGACCGATGACGCCATGCTGTTCTTGAGCGAAACCTCGGGCTACCGCACGCCCAATTTCTTGCTGCCCAAGTGCAGCCAGAACCACGGCAACTACATCATCAGTCTGGGCGACTTGACGCGCTGGATGGCGCAGCAGGCCGAGAGCCTGGGCGTGGAAATTTTCCCCGGCTTTGCAGCCGCTGAAGTGCTCTACGACCAGGCCGGAGCCGTGAAAGGGGTGGCCACCGGCAACATGGGCGTTGGCAAAGACGGCGTGCCCAGTGAAAACTTCCAGATCGGTATGGAATTGTTGGCCAAGTACACCGTTTTTGCCGAAGGATCGCGCGGGCACCTCGGGCGCCAGCTGATTGAAAAATTCAAGCTTGACGCTGGTTGCGACCCGCAAAGCTATGCTCTGGGCATCAAGGAATTGTGGGAGATTGATCCGGCGCGTCATCAGCCGGGTTTTGTGATGCACACCGCTGGCTGGCCGATGGATAACAGCACCTATGGCGGCTCCTTCATGTACCACATGCCAGACAACAAGATCGCTTTGGGCTTTATCACCGGGCTCAACTACGCCAACCCCTACCTGAGCCCGTTTGAAGAGTTCCAGCGCTGGAAAACTCACCCGAACATTCGCTGGTACTTTGAAAACGGGAACGGTGACGTCACAGCCAAGCGCCTGGCCTATGGCGCCCGCGCCATCACCGCTGGCGGCCTGATGTCGCTGCCCAAGACGGTGTTTCCCGGCGGCGCGCTGGTCGGCTGCGAAGCGGGATTCTTGAACGTGAGCCGCATCAAGGGCAGCCATACTGCCATCAAGACCGGCATGCTGGCGGCAGAGGCCGCTTTTGAGGCCATCGTGGCGGGGCGATCACACGATGAACTCAGCGCCTACCCGGAAGCGTTTGAGGCCAGTTGGGTCTTCACCGAGCTCAATAAGTCGCGCAACTTCAAAGCCTGGTTCAAGCACGGCCTGAGGGTCGGCACCGTGATGAATGGCTTTGAGCAGTTTGGTCTGAATGGCAACATGCCCTGGACGCTGCACCGGGACAAGCCCGACTATGCCTACCTGAAGCCTGCTGCCGAGTGCAAACCCATCGACTACCCCAAGCCCGACGGCAAGCTCACCTTCGACCGCTTGAGCAGCGTTTTCATCAGCAGCACCAACCATGAAGAGAATCAGCCGGCGCACTTGACGCTCAAGGATGCTTCGGTTCCAGTCGCCATCAACCTGGCGAAGTTTGCCGGACCCGAGGCGCGCTATTGCCCGGCAGGCGTCTATGAGTTTGTCAAGAGCGACGATGGCTCTGATCGCCTGCAGATCAACGCCGCCAACTGCGTGCACTGCAAAACCTGCGATATCAAGGACCCGACGCAAAACATCGTCTGGGTCACACCCGAAGGTGGTGGCGGGCCGAATTACGCGGGGATGTGAAAGCCAGCAGCCACAGGCCGGGAGGCAATGGGAAAAGCGCTCAAAGGGACGCGTCAGAGTGGGTATGGATGATTTTCCAACCGCAGAAATGCTTGCACCCAGAAATTTTCACGATGATCCCTAATCCGTGTGTTGGGGTCCATCTGTCTACGACTCCAACAGACACCAAGCCGACCTTCACAGGAACCGCATGAAAACCAATGGAAAGTCGTAAGCTGACTTTGAATTTTGCCGGAACCGGCCGTTCGCTGGCCAGGCCAGAGACGCGGAAGCAGTCACGCAGGGGCGACAATCCATTTTTTCGGTTGGCCGGCTCCAGTGCAGCGGGACCTGCCGGTGGCAGACGAAAGTTGAATGTCGCTTGACAGTCTGGACCCGTCCGCCAGCGTGAAAAGGCTCGGTTTTGGCGCCGCCGACTCGTCCAGACTAGGTCCGGTCATTCAGATTTTTGGCCTGGCCGGCAGGTCCCGACCCAATGGAGACATCCGGAATCCCCGTTAGCAGCCTTTCGTCAGGGGCCCAGAAACCGCGGGGGAATGTCGCTTCCCCGCCGCCCGATGTGCCTCGACGATTTCATTGCGTTTCTCCAGATTGATAAGCGCCGGTTTACCCAGGTTTGAGCAGTAGCC
>JADGRK010000232.1 GCA_017880985.1 Rhodoferax sp.
AATTGCTCCTGAGTTAATTTTCGCTCAATTCTGGTTCGGCTAATGTTGAAGGTGTTGTTCATATGTTGGTAGGCGCCACTAGTGGCTACATCAATGGTATCTACGACATTGATACTGGTCCTCCCATCGAACAGGTATTCACCCCCACTAACCGGGTCATGGCTGCCGTTAGTACTCGTCATCGTCAGGAACGCAGTGTTGTCGGCGCCGACGTCAAACAGTGCTTTCGTAGCACGAGTGCCTGCACCGGTCGTTCCACCATACACAACCGTGTCCAAGCTTGAGCTATTGATTGCCTGGAGGATTGGGTCAAGCGAGGTTACCGAATACAAGATACCTCCGCCGCCCGCATAGCCGCTTGGATAATTAGTGGCGTTCCAGTCAAACCCGATGTTATAAATTTGGATGCCACCGAACAGGGCTTCGCTGATGTCAAGCTGAGTTGTAAGCGCATTGGCGCCAAAATTGCCACTGTAGCCTGTGAATGTAAACTGCATGTCGCCATCAACGTCAGTGCAGGTACCAGCGGTCGCCCAAGCAGCCACGGTACCAAGTGTGGTACAGACAGCCGCCTGCGCCGGCCCCGCCATCCCGAGCGTCGCGCCGGCGATGGCAACCGCGATCGCGGTCATTTTCAAAGTGCGTTTCATAATGATTTCCTTAATCAGAGGGTTGATAGGGACAGAGCCGGGAGAGCCTGTTGTTCTGACGGATCGTGCCTCAAGCTGCGATAAGCAATCAGCGTGCCAGGAAAATTTATATGATTGAAATCAATGGCTTATGAAGAATGCGCAAGATTTGGATCGATGCAGCCTGCGGCAACTGTAAAATCTTTCGACAATTCGCAGGTGCATGTCAGGGAAATTACAGCAACACTGCCCCGTTCATAGAAAAGCAAAGAAAAACAGCCGGGCGGAAAGCCTGTTCCTGCCTGGCTTCGCAGTGATGCAGACGGGTTGGGGCGGCGAACCGGGACGTGTAATATTATTCGACAATCCCGGCCAGCCCTGCCCGGTGTGCGTCGCCCTCGGTGCCGACCCGGCCACGATTGCGGATGCCTCACAGGTCAGTGGTTTCGAGCCTGCGCTGAAGCAAGCGGCCGGGGCAGCAAGATGGGGCATTGAAGCCACCAGCAAGTGGCCGCGCGAGACCAGCCGCGGGTGGGCGGCGCCCGCTTGCAGATGAGCACCGAAGTGACGGCCAAATTGATGCCAGACTTGCCCACCGGGCCGTAATAAAATACGCGATTAGCTTGGCAATGCCTTTTCCCAACCTGGCAACAAGCTGCAAGCACTTAAACTTTACGGCTTCCGGCTCAATACCTTTCTATGAACACCATGCAAGACAACCCGAAACCTACTGTCTCCAGTACTGCAGATTTGCAACGTGAAGTTGCCCAATTGATGATCGAGTCTCTGAATCTCGAGGTCACAGCAGATCAAATCAGGCCTGACGACCCGTTGTATGGCGATGGCCTGGGCCTGGACTCGATTGATGTGCTGGAAGTCGCGTTGGTGGTTTCCAAGCGTTATGGTCTGCAATTGCGCAGCGACAGCGAAGACAACCAGCACATTTTCAGCTCGCTGCGCAGCCTGGCCGACTATATTGCAGCGCAGAGAACCCACTGATGGCACGCCGCATCGCGCGCTGGCTGGGCATTGCTGCGCTGCTGATCGGCTATCCGCTACTGGCGCATTACACCAATGAATCCGCGCACAGCGGCAATTTGGGCGCGTTGGTGGCGATTGGGCCGGTGGTATTGATCGCACTGGTGCTGGCCTGGCGTTCAAGCCGGCGCATCTTGATGCTGGGTGCACTGGTGCTGTCGTGTGTTGTGCTGTGGCTTGAATGGCCGGCGCTTGAGCGCCATTTTGGGCTGGTTTACTGGCTGCAAAATATGGCTATGCAACTGATACTGTTGATGACTTTTGCCCGTACTTTAATTGCTGGGCGGCAACCGCTTTGCACTCGCTTTGCAGAGGCGATGCATGCACCCTTGACGCCGCAGCATGAAATTTACACACGCCAGGTCACGCTCGCCTGGTCCTTGTTTTTTGCCGCGATGGCGCTGGCTTCGACCTTGCTCTTTTTTCTGGCACCGTTGGCCGCATGGTCTGTTTTTGCCAATTTCCTGACGCTGCCTTTGGTCGCGCTGATGTTCATTGTCGAATATGGGGTCCGCAGATATAGGCTGCCCGAGATGCAGCATATGCACATCCTCGATGCAGTGCGGGCGTTCAGGAACACGCCGGCGCGCCCACGTTAGCTGTTACATCCTTAGTCATGCATTCACTGCCGCTGGTATCACACCTCTCCCCGGACAGCATCATCGCCTGGCGCGCCGATGGCGTCGTCACGCTGCGCCAGTTCCTGGCCGAGGTCAGCCAGTTGGTTGCCCGGTTTCCCGCAGGAGCTCACCTGCTCAACATGTGCAGCGATCGTTACCGTTTTAGCGTCGGTCTGGCGGCCGCTATTGTGACCGGCAAAGTCAGCCTGCTGCCGTCCACCCACACACCGGAAGTGGTGCGCCAGATCAAGGCTTTTGCACCGGACGTGTTTTGTTTGACGGATAGCGACCTGTGCCCGGTGGATCTGCCGCAGCTGCGCTACCCGGCGCTGGGGATCAGCCTGCCGGACCCATTGGCAATTCCACAAATTGACAGCAGGCAACTTATCGCGGTGGTATTTACTTCAGGCTCGACTGGCACGCCGCAACCGCATCCCAAGACCTGGGGTGCACTGGTCGGTTGTGTCCAGGCCGAGGCATTGCGCCTGGGGCTACTGCATAACCCACCCTGCACCATCGTTGGCACCGTCCCGCCGCAACACATGTACGGCTTCGAATCGACGGTACTGATGGCATGGCACAGCGGCAACGCACTCAGCCATGCGCAGCCGTTTTACCCGGCCGACATTTGCCAGGCACTGGCGGCGGTGCCCACGCCACGCGTGTTGGTGTCCTCGCCGGTTCATCTGCGCGCCTTGCTGGATGCGGGGCTGACGCTGCCCGAGATCGCACTGGTGGTATCCGCCACTGCGCCGCTGTCGGTTCAACTCGCGCACGACGTCGAGGCAGCTTGTCAAGCTCCGTTGCTGGAAATCTATGGCAGCACCGAAACTGGCCAGATCGCCAGCCGCCGCACCACGCAAACCGCACAGTGGCAGTTGTTCCCGGGGATAAAACTGATCGAGACGGGCGATGGCGTGCGCGCTTGCGGGGGTCACATCGAGACCTTGACCGCCATGAGCGACCTGATTGAACCGATTGCAGACGAGCATTTTTTACTGCGCGGGCGCATCGCCGATCTGGTCAATATCGCGGGCAAGCGGCATTCGCTGGCGAGCCTCAACCATTTGCTAAGCACCATTCCCGGCGTGCTGGATGGTGCTTTTTACATGCCGGATGAAACCGACCATGATCACATCACGCGGCTGGCCGCGTGTGTGGTGGCGCCGGGCCTGAACGCGCCCCATTTGCTGGCGGCGCTACGTGAACATATTGACCCGGTTTTCCTGCCGCGCCCCCTGCTGTTTGTGGATGCACTGCCACGCAACAGCACCGGAAAATTGCCGCGCGCCAGACTGCAGGCCCTGATTCAGGCACACAGCCCGCGCAAATCCGCATGAACAAGGCCACGCACTGGACTGTTCCACTGGATCATCCCGCCTTGGCCGGGCATTTTCCTGGTACCCCCATCCTGCCCGGTGTCGTGTTGCTGGACCTGGCGCTACAAATCATTGCCGATAGCAGCGGGATCGCGCTCGATCTCTGCGAGATCAGCTCGCTCAAGTTTCTGAGCCCAGCGTGTCCCGGCGACGAGCTGGTGATCCAGCACAGCGTCCTGGCCAGCGGCACGATACGTTTCGACATTCTGGCGGATAGGCGCAAAATTGCCAGTGGCAGTATCGTGCCGGGAGCGCCTGTATGACACCTCATCCGACCGCCAGCCACACCGCCTGGGCACAAACCCCGGAGCGCAGCAACCTGCTGATGTTGCGCGTCATGACCTGGATTTCACTGCGTCTGGGGCGGCGCACAGGGCGCGGCGTGCTGCACCTGATCGCTGTTTATTTTCTGTTGTTTGCCCCGGCCAGTCGACGGGCTTCACGCAGTTATCTCGGACGCGCGTTAGGTCGTCCGGCGCGCTGGCGCGATTTATACCGGCATTTCTTCACCTTTGCTGCCACCATCCATGACCGTCTCTATCTGGTCAACCGCCGCTTCGATTTGTTTGATCTTGAAGTGCATGGCGAGGACTTACTGCAGCGGCTGCTGGCCGATCACAAGGGCTTGTTCCTGCTGGGGGCCCACCTGGGCAGCTTTGAAGTGATCCGGGCGCTTGGCCGCAAAGACACGGATTTGCGCGTGGCCATGCTGATGCACCAGGACAATGCCCAAAAAATAAACGCCATGCTGGCAGCCATCAACCCGGACGCGGTGCAGGACATCATCGGCCTGGGCCACATTGATTCCATGCTCAAGGTGCGCGAGCGCTTGGACGCTGGCGGTGTCGTCGGCATGTTGGCTGATCGCACCTTCGGCAACGACACCTTGATCCCGGTGCAAATCCTGGGCAGCAACGCGAACTTGCCCAGCGGAGCGTTCCGTATGGCCGCCTTGCTGCGGCGTCCGGTGGTATTCATGACCGGCCTGTATCTGGGCGGCAATCGTTACGCCATCCATTTCGACACCCTGGCGGATTTTTCTGCCGTTGCGCAGGGGCAGCGCGATGCCGCCCTGCAAGCGGCCATCACCCGTTATGCTGCGCTGCTGGATCAATACTGCCGC
>JADGRK010000233.1 GCA_017880985.1 Rhodoferax sp.
CATGGCTGTTGACAACGGAGCGGTGAAAAGCTACATTAATAACCCGTTAGTCATTAATTTCATGTCTCCTTCCAAGCCAATCTGCAACACCCAGTCACCGGAACACACCAGGCACGAGCGCCGCAAAGATGCACGTCCGGGCGAGTTGCTGGACGCGGCGCTGGAGCTGTTTGTAGAAAAGGGCTTTGCCGCGACGCGGGTGGAAGAAGTCGCCAAACTGGCCGGCGTTTCCAAAGGAACGCTGTTTCTCTATTACGCCAGCAAGGAAGAATTGCTTAAAGCCGTGGTGCGCGAGAACATCTCGGGCCGCTTTGCCGAGTGGAATGCCGAGCTGGAGAGTTTTCAGGGCAGCAGCGCCGACCTGCTGCGCTACTGCGTCAACGCCTGGTGGCAACGCATCGGCTCGACCAAGGTCTCGGGCATCACCAAGCTGATGGTAAGTGAGGCGCATAACTTTCCAGAACTCGCCGCTTTTTATGCGACCGAAGTTATCCAGCCGGGCAACCAGCTGATTACCCGCGTATTGCAGCGCGGCGTGGATCGGGGCGAATTCCACGCCATGAACATGAAGTACGCGGTTTACGTCGTATTGGCTCCGATGCTGTTTCTTGCCCTATGGAAACACTCCTTGGGGACCTGCTGTGACGCCGGTGCGCAACTGATTCCGCAGGAGTACATCGCGGTCCAGCTTGAAGCCATTCTCAACGGTCTGAGCACTGGCCAGACTGCAACTCCCTTGCTACAGGAAAATCCGGCATCATGAAATCTTGGATGAAATGGGCGATTGCCGCCCTCGTCGTCGTTCTGCTCGCCACCAGCGTGTGGCGCGCGTTGTCGCAACGCAAGACACAACAGGAAGCCGTGGCCACCCTGGCGGTGCAGCGCACGCAAACCGTGGTCGAACTCGGCAGCGCCGATCTGGTACCGGTCAAACGCCTTGAATTGGCGCAGGGACTCGCGATTTCGGGCGCGCTCAAGGCCGTCAACAGCGCCCTCGTCAAAGCGCGGGTTCCGGGTGAGTTGCAGGGCCTCACCGTACGCGAAGGGGAGCGCGTCAAGGCCGGGCAGATCATCGCCCGCATCGATGCCAGCGAATACCAGGCACGCGTACAGCAGGCACAACAACAAGCGCAAGCGGCCAAGGCCCAGATCGACATTGCCCGGCGCAATTTTGATAACAACCGCTCGCTGGTGGAGCAAGGTTTTATTTCCAAAACGGCACTTGACACTTCGGCGGCGAGTCTGGCGGCAGCTGAGGCCACTTTCCGGGCCGCGCAGGCAGGCACTGAGGTCGCCACAAAATCCCTCGAAGACACGGTGCTGCGTGCGCCCATCAGCGGCCTGATTTCACAGCGACTGGCACAGCCCGGCGAGCGCGTCGCGGTCGAAGCCCGTATCGTGGAAATTGTCGATCTCGACCGCCTCGAACTCGAAGCCAGTCTCAGTGCCAGCGAATCGCTGGACGTCAGGATTGGTCAAAGTGCCGTACTCCAAATCGAAGGCAGCGCCAAACCGGTCATGGCCCGCGTGGTGCGCATCAATCCGAGCGCCGTCGCCGGTAGTCGTGCGGTGCTGGTCTATCTGGCCGTGGAGTCCACGCCCGGCTTGCGCCAGGGATTGTTTGCCCAGGGCACCCTGGGCACCGGTCAGCTGCAAACGCTGGCACTGCCTTTGAGCACCGTTCGCACCGACAAGCCGCAACCCTATGTGCAATTGGTGAACAACAAGCAGGTGCTGCACCAAACGGTTGAAATGGGCGCCCGCGGCGAAGTGGATGGGCAGACCATGGTGGCGATCAAAGGGCTGAGCGAGGGTGCCAACGTCATCATCGGCAGCATCGGCACTCTGCGCGAGGGCAGCGCCATAAAAATCATCCAGGCGGGCAAGTAAGCCATGTGGTTTACTCGCATCAGCCTGAAAAACCCGGTCTTTGCCACCATGGTCATGCTGGCCATTGTGGTGCTGGGTCTGTTCTCCTACCAGCGTCTCCAAGTAGATCAGTTCCCCAACGTTGACTTTCCGGTGGTGGTGGTGACGACAGAATACCCCGGCGCTTCGCCTGAAATTGTCGAAAGCGAAGTCACCAAGAAGATCGAAGAGGGCGTCAACTCGATTGCCGGCATCAACACGCTGACCTCGCGCAGCTATGAAGGTCAATCGGTGGTGATCATCGAATTCCAGCTGCAAATCATCGGGCGCAAGGCGGCTGACGATGTGCGCGAGAAAGTCGCCCTGCTGCGCCCGACCCTGCGCACCGAGGTCAAGGAGCCACGGGTGTTGCGCTTTGATCCAGCCAGCCGTGCGGTGTGGTCGGTTGCGGTGTTGCCTGACACCCCAAAAGGTGACACAAAAGGCACAGCCAAAGCCCTCACCGATGTCGAATTGACCAACTGGGCCGACCAGACGCTGAGAAAACGCCTGGAGAACGTGCGCGGTGTCGGCTCGGTCACCGTTGTGGGCGGCACCCTGCGCGAGATCAATATTTACCTCCAACCGCAGGCCCTGGAAGCTTTTGGCGTCACGCCCGAGCAGGTCGTCACTGCCGTCACCTATGAGAACCAGGATCTGCCGATGGGCGCGATTCGCTCGCTGGAGCAGGAGCGTGTGGTGCAAGTCCAGGCGCGCATGCAGCGCCCGGAAGATTTTGGCAAGATCATTGTGGCGCGCAAAAATGGCGCGCCAGTGCGTATTGAACAGATCGCGCGGGTGGTTGATGGTGCCCAGGAAACCGACTCTCTGGCGCTCTACAACGGCCAGCGCACGCTGCTGCTGAGCGTGCAGAAATCACAGGACGAAAACACCATTGACGTGATTGATGGTCTGGTCAAAACCCTCGCCGAAGTGCAGACGCAACTGCCTCCCGGCATTCGTCTGGAGCCCGTAACCGACGGCTCACGCCAGATCCGGGTGTCGGTCTCCAACGTTCGAGAAACGCTGTTTGAGGGCGCACTGCTGACCATCCTGATCGTGTTTTTGTTTCTCAATTCGTGGCGCTCGACCATCATCACCGGCCTGACCCTGCCGATTGCCTTGATTGGCACCTTCCTGTTCATGAACCTGTTTGGTTTCACCATCAACATGGTGACGCTGATGGCCCTGAGTTTGTGTGTCGGTCTGTTGATTGACGATGCGATTGTGGTGCGCGAAAACATCGTGCGCCACGTGCAGATGGGCAAGAAGCCGTTTGCGGCGGCCATGGACGGCACGCAGGAAATTGGCATGGCAGTGCTGGCCACCACCATGTCGATCGTGGCAGTGTTTCTGCCGATTGGTTTCATGGGCGGCATCATCGGCAAATTTTTTCATGAGTTTGGCGTCACCATCGTAGCGGCCGTGCTGATCTCGATGTTTGTCAGCTTCACGCTCGACCCGATGCTCTCTTCCATCTGGCATGACCCCAGTATCGATGTGCACCACCATCACCGTCTCAACCCGGACGGCACACCGCACCTGCGCAGAACGTTCTACGACAAAACCATTGGCCGCGTTACCGGCTGGTTTGACCATGCGACCGAAGTGCTGATCGACAGCTACCAGAGCATTCTGGGCTGGGCGCTGATTCACAAACTAAAGACGTTGGCGCTCGCACTGGTGATCTTTGTCACCAGTATTTTCATGGTGCCGCTGCTGGGCACCGAGTTTGTGCCCGCCGCCGACTTTTCCGAGACCACGCTCAATTTCTACACGCCGATGGGCTCATCGCTGGAAGTCACTGAGGCCAAAACGAAGCAGGTGGAGGCCATCGTGCGCTCCTACCCGGAGGTGCGCTACACGCTCGCCACCATCAACACCGGCAGCGCCGCGGGCAAGAGCTACGCCAGTATCTATGTGCGGTTGGTGGATCGCAAGGACCGTAGCCGCAACGTCAATGATCTCTCGGACGTGCTGCGTCAACGCCTCAAGCAGGTCGCAGGCATTACGGTGACGCACGTCGGCCTGATGGACCCGGTCGGCGGACAAAAACAGGTCGAGTTTTCCTTGCAGGGCCCCGATCAGGCCGAGCTAGAGCGCATCAGCCACTTGGTACTCGACAAGGTGCGCCCGATTCCAGGTCTGGTGGATCTGGACTCCAGCATCAAACCCAACAAGCCGACGCTCGATGTGGTGGTCAGACGCGACGCGGCGTCCGACCTGGGCCTGGGTATTGGCCAGATCGCCAGCGCCCTGCGCACGCTGGTAGCGGGTCAGACCGTGGGCAACTGGCGTGCCCCGGACGATCAAACTTACGACGTCAATGTACGCCTGGCACCCGAGGCGCGCAACCAGCCTGAAGACCTGCAGCACTTGCCGTTCACACTCGGTGCCAACGCCGACGGCAGCCCCCGTATCGTGCGTTTGAACCAGGTCGCCACAGTGCAAGAGTCCACCGGTTCGAACCAGATCAACCGGCGTGACATGACGCGCGAAGTGGCCATCAATGCCAACGTCTATCAGCGCTCGGCGGGCGAAGTCTCCAACGACATCAAGAGCGCGCTGGACAGCGTCAGCTTCCCACCGGGCTACCGTTACCAATTTGGTGGTTCCACCAAAAATATGGCGGAATCGTTTGACTATGCGATCTCGGCCCTGGTGCTGGCCATTGTCTTCATCTACATGATTCTGGCCAGCCAGTTCAAAAGCTTTTTCCAGCCACTGGCCCTCATGACAGCCTTGCCGCTGACGCTGATTGGCGTCGTGCTGGCACTCTTGATGTTCCAGTCGACGCTGTCAATCTTCTCGGTGATCGGGGTCGTGATGCTGATGGGCTTGGTCACCAAGAACGCCATTTTGCTGGTGGACTTTGC
>JADGRK010000019.1 GCA_017880985.1 Rhodoferax sp.
CTCCTGCATTGCGGGCGGTCAGACCCCTCAGTTTGCCATTGTTCGTCGCGACTTCAATGGGTCTGGAAAACTGTGACAAGCTCTATTTGTACGATCAGTATTAAAGCGACTTGGAGGCCAACGCGCCCTTGTGCACAGACTTCCCACCGTCAAGCACGCGGCCAAATGGAGCTCCTCTCTTCCGCCCGGCGGGGCGGGAGAGAGGCGGGGGTGAGTGAGTGGGGAAAATTACAAAGTCTGCGTCACCAGCATAAAGTCCGCGTCTTCAGGGAACGGTTTGATCGCAAAGCCCAAGCCACGCATCAATTTCAGCATGGTCTGGTTTTTGGCCAGCACCAGTCCAACAATCTCGGTCAAGCCTTTTTCGCGGGCAACGTCCATGATCGACAGCATCAAACGCGAGCCCAGGCCGCGGCCCTTGAAATCGTCTGCCACCACCAGCGAGAACTCGCAAGAGGTCCGATCCGGATTGCTGATGTAGCGCGACACGCCCACCATGCGTTCGACCTCGCTGGTTTGCCCATCGGCGCCCACCCGCGACTCATGACAGACGGCCACCAACGCCATTTCACGATCGTAATCAATCAGCGTAAAACGCGACAGCATGGTGGCCGGCAATTCCTGCATCGAAGACACAAAGCGGAAGTAGCGGCTCTCGGGCGAGAGCTGGCGCACAAACTCCTGCAACATGCTGGCGTCATCCGGGTGCACCGGGCGCACCACGTATTCACCGCCGCCCTTGAGCGGCCAGAGTTGCTCGTAACGCGAGGGATACGGCAGGATTGCCAGATGGTTGTAGTGACGCGCCTGCGAAGGCGTGTTTTGAACCAGGATGCGCGCATCCACCGCCACCGCCCCGGACTCATCGACGATGATCGGGTTGATGTCCATCTCATGCAACTGTGGCAGCTCGCACACCATCTCGGAGACCCGTAGCAGCACCTGCTCCAGCGCCTCCATGTTGACGGCTGCCGCGCCGCGCCATTCACCCAGGGTCTCGGCCACGCGCGCGCGCTCGATCAGACTGCGCGCCAAAAATTGGTTCAATGGCGGCAACTCCATGGCGCGATCATTGATCAGCTCGATCATGGTGCCACCCGAGCCAAATGCAATCACCGGGCCAAACGGGTCATCGGTGACCATGCCGACATAGACCTCCCGACCGCGCTTTTGGCTCGACATATTCTGGATCGTGACGCCATTGATGTGCGCATCAGGCCGCAAGCGGGTCACCGCCTGCATCATGTCAATGTAGGTGTCGCGCACGCCCACCGCGTTCACCACATTGAGCGCCACGCCCTGCACATCAGACTTGTGATTGATGTCGGGCGAGTCAATTTTTAGCGCAACCGGGAAACCGAGTTGGGTGGCGATCATGATGGCTTCGTTGACATTGCGCGCCAGCATGGTCCGGGTGACGGGAATATGAAACGCGGCCAGCAGCGCCTTGGACTCCATCTCGGTCAGTACGCAGCGACGCTCGGCCAGCACGCTCTCAATCAGGATGCGGGCACCCTCCACGTCGGGCTTGGCCAGATTGGACATCGGCGGCGGCGTCTGTTGCAACAGTTGCTGGTTTTGGTAGAACGACGCAATATTGCCAAAAGCGCCGACTGCTGCTTCCGGCGTACGAAACGCCGGAATCGCCGCCTCGCTCAGAACGCGCCGTGCTTCACCGACAGTGGCGTCGCCCATCAAACACGAAAGCAGAGGCTTGCCAAGGAGTGGGTTGACCTCGGCCAGGGCGCTGGCGACGGTCCCGCTGTCGATACCCACTTTGGGTGAAAAAATCGCCAGCACGCCATCGACCTGGGGCGCTTTGGCGGCCGCTTGAACGGCGACTTTGAAGTGCTCGGGCCCCGCCTCTTCCGAGATATCGATCAGATCAGACAGCGAGGCCAGTGGCGGTAATTGAGGTTTCAGCGCTTGCGCCTGCTCGCCGGTCAGACAGGCCAGCGTCAAATTGATTTCACTGACCCAATCAGCCGCCAGCACACCGGGGCCACCACCATTGCTCACAATCGCCAGGCGACGCCCCACCGGGCGGTAACGCGAAGCCAGACACTTGGCAGCCGAGAACAGGGCCACAAACGAGCGCACCCGCACCGCGCCGGCGCGGCGCAAGGCGGCGTCAAAAACATCGTCGCTACCCACAATCGCCCCCGAATGGGTGAGCGCCGCCCGGTTGCCCGCGGCTCTGCGTCCGGCTTTGAGCACCACCACCGGCTTGGCGTTGGCGGCCGCACGCAAGGCGCTCATGAAGCGCCGGGCGTTGCCGATGCCCTCCAGATAGACGACGATGCTGTGGGTATATGCGTCGGAGGCCAGAAAATCGAGCACCTGGGCCATATCCACATCGGTATTGGGACCAAGTGAAACCACCGTTGAAAAACCGACCCCATTCTTTTGTGCCCAGTCCAGGATGGATGAAGTGAGTGCCCCCGACTGCGAGACCAGCGCCAGCGGCCCCGGTGCGCACAGGGCACCCGCCACACTGGCATTGAGCTGCAGATGCGGTCGCTGAAAACCCAGGCTGTTGGGACCGAGCAGATGAATGTCATCACGCCGCGCGATTTTGTGCAACTCGGCGGCTGTAGCCGCATCGATGCCACTGGAGATCACCAGCGCGGCCCGGCATTTGATGCGACCAGCGATTTCAAGCGCCGCGGCGACTTCGGCTACGGGCATGGCAATGATGGCCAGATCGACATGGGTATTGGCCAGATCAGCCAGGGTGCCACTGGCATAAATGTCCAGAAAAATAATCGTACCGACAAAGCGCTGTGCCCGCAGTGCCTGCTGCAAAATCCGCGCCTGCGCGGTCTGTGAGTCGGGGTCATCGAGCTTGCCCGCCAGCACGGCAATGGTGCTGGGCGAAAACAGCGGTGTGAGAAAGTGCTTATCCATACAAACTCCAATTGACAAGCTGATTAATCCTGATTTAAGAGCTTAACCGGTCTGAGGCGCTTGCGCCTTGACTTGCGGCAACACCTGTTCGCGCTATCCTCACGGCATGAGCGCAAAGTCTGCCATTCGCCGCATCGCCCACCTCGATATGGACGCTTTCTATGCTTCGGTCGAACTGCTGCGCTACCCGCAGCTCAGCGGTTTGCCAGTGGTGATCGGAGGCGCGCGCCGCCCGCAGGACGAAACACTGCGCCAAACTCATGCACACCAGGCGCTGGCGCGCATCCCGCTGGAGGCTTTCCCCCGCCTGCAGGGCTACAGCGGCCGCGGTGTCATCACCACCGCCACCTACGCCGCGCGCCAATTTGGCGTCGGTTCCGCCATGGGCTTGATGAAAGCCGCCAAACTGTGCCCGCAAGCCATTTTGTTGCCGGTCGACTTTGCCGAGTATCGCAAATATTCCCGCGCCTTCAAGGCCATCGTCACCGACATTGCGCCACTGATGGAAGACCGGGGCGTGGACGAGGTTTACATTGACTTCACCGAGGTTCCTGGTGGCCAGCGCGAAGGCGGTCGGGTGCTGGCGCGTTTGATTCAGAAGGCCATTTTTGACCAGACCGGTCTAACCTGCTCGGTTGGCGTTGCGCCCAACAAGCTGCTCGCCAAGATGGCCAGCGAATTTAACAAACCGAACGGGATTGCCATCGTGTTTGAAGACGATCTGATCGGCAAGATCTGGCCACTGGCCTGCCGCAAGATCAACGGCATTGGCCCCAAATCGGATGAAAAGCTCAAAAGTCTGGGCATTGTGACGATTGCCCAGCTAGCCGAACAGGAGCTGCAATGGCTGATTGAGCATTTTGGCCAGAAGACCGGCGCCTGGATGTTTGCCGCCGCGCACGGCCGCGATGATCGACCGGTGGTGCTGGAGAGCGAACCGGTCTCCATCAGCCGCGAGACCACCTTTGAGCGCGACCTGCACGCGGTGCGCGACAAAGCCGAACTGGGTGCCATCTTCACCCGCCTGTGCGAACAGGTGGCCGGGGATCTGCAGCGCCAAGGCTACGCCGGCAAGACCATCGGCATCAAGCTGCGTTTTGATGACTTCAAAGGCGTGACCCGCGACCAGACCGTGGAGCACTACACCGCAGACGCGAAAACCATCCGCGGCATTGCCGGACAATGCCTCAAACGCGTGCCTTTGAGCCAGCGCCTGCGTTTGCTCGGCGTCCGGGTGGCTTCGCTGGTGAAATCGGACAGCACCGATAAATTCAAGGAAAATAGCCCTCCAGCCCCCGTTGCAACTGCGCAGGCAGCTACTGATTCAATAGTAACAACAAGCCAGCTCTTTTGAGCAGGATTCTGCCCGAAGCGTTCATCGCCCATGGTCAATGTTCATGGCGGTGATGCGCGTCCGGGAAATGTTCATGACTGTGTGTCATGAGCTCATGCTGATGCGCATGACGATGAGGCTCACTTGACGCAGAACCATTGTTGTGGAGATGCTGATGGTGTTCATCGTGAACATGCTCATGGACATGCTCGATCACCTGATGGGTATGAAAATGTTGGTGGCGCTCGGTCAGGTGAAGCCATACCCCAACCCCCATCGCCAGTCCGGCAATGGCCAATCTCAGAGTCACCGGCTCCCCCAGTAGCGGCACCGCCAATGCGGCACCAAAAAATGGGGCCACTGAAAAATAGGCTCCAGTGCGCGCAGTACCCAGGTAGCGCAGGCCAACGACGAACAGGGCCAGACTCACCCCATAGGCGGCGAAACCCACGACCGCGGCTTCAAGCACAAAGGGCCATCGGGGTAGTTCTGAGCCGATGCTCAAAGCCAGCACAAGATTGACGCTACCTGCCACCAGCCCCTTGGTTGACGCGATCCAGGTCGCATCGTTGAGGGACACGCGCCGGGTCAGGTTGTTATCGATTGCCCAGGCCAGACAGGCGCCAAGCACTGCCAGAGTGGGGCCCACGCTGGCAAGGTCGGCGCTTGCTGGCCAACTGAGAACCAGTGCGCCGACGACGATGGCACTCATGCCCAGCGCAACGCGCCGGTCCACGTTTTCCCGAAACAAGGTCCAGGCGATCAGCGCGGTAAAAACACTTTCGGCGTTCAGCATCAGCGACGCCCCTGACGCTGGCATATGACTCAAGCCATACATCAACAGCACTGGAGCCAGCACGCCACCCGACAGGATGGCGCCGACCAGCCAGGGCCACTCGTTGACCGCCATCACGGCGGGTTCTGCTTTGCGGAGCCGGCGGTAAAGCCAGAGGCCGAACCCGGAACCCAGATAGAACAGGCCGGCCAGCAGCCACGGATTAACGTTTCCCAACAGGAGTTTGGCCAGCGGTGTCCCCGCACCGAACAAGGCGGCTGCGCCCAGAGCGGCAAGGACCCCGGGGTTACCCAGTGTTGCGAAATTCATAATCTAGATATTGTCGCGCGGCAGACCCGACGCATGTCCCTCAACGATGCAAAAAGCTGTGCGGATTTTGCGGATCCAGGTAGCGTTGCTTAAAGTACTGCCGAACGGTTTTCATCGCCGGACTCATGGTTGCGTCGGCGCGCCACGCCAAGCCTACATTCATACTGGGAATGCTCTCGACAGGCTTGATCGTCTCGATTCGCTTACCCTCCAGTGACCAGGGGCGATATACCATGTCAGACAAAATCGCCACACCTAAATCGTTGGCAACCAGACTTCGCACGGCTTCGATCGACTTCGTGTTTAACGTGATAGTGGGCTCACAGCCATGCAGGTGCCAATATCGAAGCGCCGATTCGGCTGCCTCATCCACCGTCAGCATAATGAAGGGCTCTTGCGCGATTTCGGCAAAGCTAACCTGTCGTTTTGCCAAAAAGCGATGTTGCGGCGAAACCCACAACCGACGCGGTGAGCTAAACAATGTCTCTGTTTGAATCGCCGGGTTGCGGACGTTGGACGTCAGCAGCATCGCCATGTCATAGTGTTGCGCGAGCAAACCCGATTCAATTGTCTCGCGGTCAAGCTCGAGCATTCGGATGTGAAGTGCTGGATACAGCAGCGACAAACGCTGCAAATGATCCGGTAAAAAATAACCCATCACAGTGTACGTGGCGGCAAGTGTCAGTTCACCAGTGACCGGCGCAATTTGCTGCGGCATGTTACGGGCATCCTCTACCGCCGCCAAAATTGCGTAGGCGCGAGTCAAGAAATGTCTACCGTTGTCGGTTAGCTCCATGCCGTGAGATTGGCGGCTAAAAAGCTTGTACCCCAAGCCTTCTTCCAGCTCGCGGATTGAAATTGTCACTGCCGATTGCGACACCGACAACTCAACGGCAGCACGGGAGATTTGCCCCAGCTCAGCCGTTGCCACAAAGTATTTAATTTGCCGCAGTGAAAAATGCATTTCAGATCAACCGTCACGCTGACGGGAAGGAAAGAATCAAGGTATTAAAAAAACTAATATTAGCACCTTAAAAAATAAAATTATCTTTTCTTGTCACAAACTCTTACCTTCGCGTACCTGAACAACGGTTTGTCTCACGGCAACGGCAATTCAAGTCAAACAGGCAAACAAAGATGGGCAAAACAATGAAAAATGTGATGGATTTGAATTCTGACCTGGGAGAGGGTTTTGGCCCATGGAGCATCGGAGACGGTGCAGATGAAGCCATCATGAGTCAGATCAGCTCCGCCAACATTGCAACCGGTTTTCACGCCGGCGATCCAAACATCATGCAGCGAATGGTGTCATTGGCCAAACAATATAACGTGGGCATTGGTGCACACCCAGGTTTTCGTGATTTGGTTGGATTTGGTCGCCGCGACATAAAGGCCTCCAGCAGCGAACTGCTCAACGACATCATTTATCAAACTGGCGCATTGCGCGAGTTTGCGCACTGGCAAGGCTTGCGCTTGCAGCACGTCAAATTGCATGGTGCCCTCTACATGCGAGCCGCGCGGGATGAAGAGTTTTCAATTGCTTTGATCAAAGCCCTGCAAGAGATCGAACCCAGCTTGTATCTGTACTGCATGGAAGCCTCAGTCACTTACCAGGTAGCCAAGAAAATGGGACACCCGGTTGTGCGCGAGTTTTATGGCGATCGCAACTACGACAAGACCGGCTCCATTGTGTTCACACGCCAGGTTGGACAACTTGACCCGGCCACCGTCGCCGCCAGGGCGCTGCGCGCCTGTACCCACGGGGTAGTTCAAACGGTTGAAGGCGCAGACATCGCAATAGAATTTGATTCAATCTGCATCCACAGCGACACACCGGGTGCGCTGGCTCTGATAAAGGCCACAAAAACCGCGTTGACCAGCAACGGCATACAAATTGCACCGTTGTCAGAAGTCATGCCGCGCTGAATCAGCCGGCACCCGACGGCCTATTGACCAAGTTTTGATTTGTTTGAACTGCACAGTACAACTTAGGAGCGCACAGCATGGCTGAAATTTTTTCCCCTCTCCCCGGCACGTTCTATAGGCGACCCGCCCCGGATGCACCCAACTACAAACAAGTCGGAGACCCTGTTGCAATCGATGAGGTGATCGGCTTGGTTGAGGTGATGAAGATGTTCAACGAAGTTCGCGCAGAAGTCAGCGGCAAGGTGGTGCGCTACACGATTGACAACGAAGACCCGGTTGAAGCCGGACAAGTCTTGATGATCCTTGAATAACTGATCAAAATTGGGCATCCCCACACCTCATAGCAGAGTCCATTTGATGACAACCACGCACAAAGTACTGATAGCCAATCGCGGTGAAATTGCCGTTCGCATTGCTCGAGCAGCGCAGGAACTTGGACTGCAGACCGTTGCGGTGGTAAGTGACGCCGACACCACCAGTCTGGTCGCACAGATGGCCGATCAGGTGGTCAACATTGGCCCTGCGCATCCAGCCAAAAGTTATTTGAATGCCGATGCCATTTTGCAGGCGGCGCGGTCAACCGGCGCCACCATGGTGCATCCTGGGTATGGTTTCCTGTCCGAAAACGCTGCGTTTGCTCGCAAGGTCACTCAAGCCGGACTCATTTTTGTCGGACCCAGCGCAGAAACCATTGAGTGCATGGGCAACAAATCCGTGGCACGTGAGACCGCGCAAAGAGCCGGGGTGCCGACAGTTCCGGGGAGCACCGGCACGGTGGATGATGTGGAAATGGCGGCCCAAGTTGCAGCCGAGGTGGGTTATCCAGTGATGATAAAAGCGTCAGCGGGAGGCGGTGGTCGTGGCATTCGTGTTGCGCACAGTGAACCTGAACTTCGTCATCAGTTGCCTCTTGCGAAGGGCGAGGCGCGTGCGGCGTTCGGTGACGACGCCGTTTATCTGGAGCGCTTCATCGCCAGGGCCCGACATATCGAGGTTCAGGTCTTGGGCGATGGAAAACGGGTTGTTCATTGCTATGAGCGCGAATGCTCACTTCAAAGAAGACGGCAAAAAATTGTTGAAGAAGCGCCGTCACCGGCTTTATCGCAGATTAAACGCGATGCCCTGTGTGAATCAGCTGTTCGCCTGGCGAGCGCTGTCGGCTATAGCGGCGCTGGGACTTTGGAGTTTTTGTATGACGACGACAGTGGTGAGTTCTTCTTTATTGAAATGAATACCCGTATTCAAGTTGAACATCCAGTCAGCGAATTGGTGACCGGGGTTGATTTGGTGCGTGAAATGCTGCGAATTGCAATGGGAGAGCCGCTAAGGTTCAAACAGGAACAGATCGTCCTCAAAGGGGCGGCGATCGAATGCCGTTTGAACGCGGAAGATCCAGAGCGCAACTTCATGCCCAGCCCGGGAACGTTGAGCGCGCTGCGCTGGCCAGATGGACCGGGTGTGCGGGTAGATACCCATGTGTACGCCGGATACACAATCCCGCCCTTTTACGATTCCCTGTTGGCAAAATTGGCTGTATGGGATGAGGACAGGCCTGCCGCCTTGCGACGCATGCAACGAGCCTTGGCCGAAACGAGCATTGAGGGTGTCCACAGCACCGTGGCACTGCATCAGCAATTGCTGGCTGATCCTTTTGTCAAGAAAGGGCACTTTCACACCGGCTACCTTGAGCAATGGATGGCTGAACGAGCAGCAGCGGCAAAAGCCCAAGCCCTGGCATCCGAGCCATCAGTCGAACAAGCTGTCTAGCTGCCTTCAAGCCTTTTTATAGGAAAACCAATGTCACTCCCACCAGCACGATATTCATTTGGCGGCGACGAACATATTTTCGTGGAACTCAACCACGACATGTCGCTGGAAGCGTTCTTTAAAGGCATGTCAATAACCAATGCCATTGCGCAGCGAAAGATTGCCGGCGTTACTGAAATTTGTCCGGCCAATGCTTCCTATCAGGTCCGTTTTGACCCCGATCTGATTGCACCGGACAAGTTAATGGAGATTTTGAAATCGATTGAGATCGAGTTGGGCGACGGTGCGCTGGAACTCAACACACGCATCATCGAGATTCCCGTCTTGTACAACGACCCCTGGACCAACGAAACGCAACAGCGTTTTCGTGAAAGGCATCAGGACCCCACTTCAACCGACCTCGAATATGGCGCACGCATCAATGGCTATGCGAATGTAGACGCGTTCATCGCGGCGCATGCTGCATCTCCCTGGTTTGTGTCGATGGTTGGCTTTGTTGCGGGTCTGCCATTCATGTTTCAGATGGTTGAGCGTGCCAAGCAGATTCAGGTTCCAAAATATCTCAGGCCACGCACCGACACACCCAAACTCACGATTGGGCACGGCGGCTGCTTTGGCTGCATCTATTCTGTGCGCGGTGCGGGGGGCTACCAAATGTTTGGCATCACCCCGGCGCTAATTTTTGATCCGCAACAAAGCCTGCCGTATGTCAAAGACTTCATGGTGTTCTTTCGCCCTGGAGACATTGTCAAGTTCAAGCCAATCAATCGGCCCGAGTACGACGCTGCACTTGCAAAAGTACAGGACGGAAGCTTCGACTTGCGCATCCGCGAGGTGAAGTTTTCACTGCAGGACTTTATTAAAGATCCGAGCGCTTACAACCAACAATTGACGGAGACTTTGTATGGCAATTAAGGTACTACAAGCTGGACTTGCAACCACCGTACAGGATGCCGGTCGAATCGGTTATTACCACCTGGGCATTCCGCTTTCAGGCGCGCTCGATCAGTACTCCTTCCGTGCTGCCAATCTCCTGGTCGGAAATTCGGAAGATGCCGCCACACTCGAGATAACGATGCTCGGCCCCAAGCTGGAGTTCATGCATGATGCTGCCATCGCTCTGACTGGTGCCAACTTGCCGGCCAAGCTTGACGGCGTTGCCATACCCGGCAACCAGGCTGTCGCTGTCAAGGCGGGCAGCGTGCTAAGTTTTGATTTTCTTAAAGACGGAGCGCGCGCCTACCTTGCCGTGGCGGGTGGCATTGATGTGCCTGAGGTATTGGGCAGTCGTTCAACTTACACCTTAGGGGCCATCGGTGGTTTTTGTGGGAGAAAGCTCCAGGCCGGTGATGTTTTGCCCGTGGGGACTTTTCAGGGGCAATCGCAGATAGGCAGAAAGCTGCCAGATCATTTGAAGCAAGCGCTTCCCAAGCAGGTACAGGTTCGCGTTCTTCCCGGCTTGTATTTTCATTGGTTGACTCAAGCCTCTGGAAAGTCGTTTTTTGAAGATACATGGCGAGTGGGCCCCGAAGCGGACCGCATCGGCTATCGATTCAAGCATGGCCGACCTCTGGAATTTGAACCTCGCGAACGCCCCTTTGGGGCTGGTTCTGACCCATCGAACATTGTAGATGCGGGTTATCCCATTGGTTCGATTCAAGTACCTGGCGGTCTCGAACCCATCGTTTTGCATCGCGATGCTGTGTCCGGCGGTGGCTACGCCATGATTGGCACGGTCATCAGCGCGGATATGGATGTTGTGGCGCAACTGCAGCCAAATTTTCAGACTCAATTTGTCGCGGTTGACATGGCGCAAGCCTTGAGCGCGCGCGTCAAACGCAATCAACGTTTGGTTGATTTACGACAGGCCTTGTTGAATTAGGTTTTTTACATATTCCGGCAAGTAATGACCTTACTTGTCTTTCCTACCTTCGCACTGGTGCGAAGTTTTTTCAACCTTGACTTTTACTTATTGGAGACTTCATGAAAAAAATATCCGCACCCACCTTGCTGGCCGGTGTCTTGTTGTCTGCCTCATTGGCAGCACAAGCGGCGAATTGGTACCCCTACGCGGCAGAGCAGACTGAGCCGGCGTTCTCTGACACAGGGGTGAAAAAACCTGTCAACTACAGCCCGCTGCCCAAAGCTGCAAAGAAATGGAAACTCTGCGTATCGTTTCCCCACATGAAAGATGCCTACTGGCTGGGTGTTGACTACGGCGTGGTTGAGGAAGCCAAGCGTCTTGGTGTGTCGGCTCAGATACTCGAAGCCGGTGGCTATACCAATTTGAACAAGCAAATTTCACAGATTGAAGACTGCGTCGCCGGCGGCGGTCAGGCTGTGGTCATTGGCGGTATTTCTGCGGATGGCCTGGTCAATTTGGTCAAGTCACTCAAAGCCAAAAATATCCCAGCCATAGATGTCATCAACGGCATCAATTCTCCCGACCTGACAGCCAAGTCGCTGGTCTCTTTCTACACGATGGGACAAGAAGCGGGCGCCTATCTGGCCAAAAAACATCCCGCTGGAAGCGCCAAGGCGGTGGTCGCGTGGTTTCCGGGACCGGCTGGCGCTGGCTGGGTGGAAGCCGCCAACAAAGGTTTCACTGAAGCTGTAAAGGGAAGCTCCCTGGAAGTGATGGCGCCGATATATGGTGATACAGGCAAAGAAGTCCAAGCCAAGTTGGTTGAGGACGCATTGCAGTCGAACCCCGCCATCCGCTATATCGCAGGCACAGCAGTCACCGCCGAAGTGAGCCAAGGTATTGTGCGCGCGCGCAACTTGAAAGACAAAGTGCAAGTGATTTCGTTTTATTTGACGCCAGACGTGTACGCCGGCATTGAAAAGGGCACGATCATGGCTTCTCCCGCCGACGCGATGGTGATTCAAGGGCGCATAGCTATCGATCAAGCGGTGCGTGCTTTGGAAGGCAAAGACCTGATCAAGCACGTGGGACCTAAGATTGTCACGATCGACAAAGCCAACTTGAAGCAAATTCGCCGTGACGATGTCTTGCCACCGGCATCATTCAAGCCATTGTTTGAAGTCAAGTAATGGCAACCTGCGGTTTGGGCAAAGTGCTTTTTGAATTTACTGTTCTAGTGACATCAAAAGTGACTTTGTTCAGGCAGCAGGTTAACGTGAGATGAGCGATGTTTTACTGTCCGTCGAGGGCCTGTCAAAGGAGTTCCCAGGTGTACGCGCGTTGGATGGCGTGGATTTTGAACTGCTTGCAGGCGAGGTGCATGCACTATTTGGTGAGAATGGTGCCGGCAAGTCCACTCTGATTTCCATTATTGCAGGAGCGCAACAGCAAGATAGTGGAACAATTCGGATGCACGGCGAGGAGCTTCGATTTTCCTCAGTCGCTGATGCCAGGCGACAAGGCATCAGCGCTGTTTTCCAAGAGTTCTCTTTGGCACCTCACCTCACGGTTGAAGAAAATCTATGTCTGGGCGAAGAACAACTTCATCAACGCTTCGGCCTACTGCAATTGTCAGCCATGTCGCGCCATGCCAGCGCGCTCTTGCAGCGATTGAATTTCAAGATTGATCCCAAGAGAGTCGTTGCAACTCTGTCGCGCGCAGAGCAGCAAATGGTCGAGATCGCCAAGGCTTTGCGCGCGAAGCTTTCCGTGTTGATCCTCGACGAGCCGACAGCATCACTGACGGAGAGAGAAAGCGAACAGTTGTTTTCAACCGTGCAAAGTTTGAAGCAACAAGGCGTAGGTATTATTTACATCACCCATCGGATTCAGGAGATCAAGCGCCTGGCTGATCGTGTGACCGTATTGCGTGATGGCAAACACATTGGTGTCGTGGATGCTGCGACCACAACTGAAGCCAAACTCATTGAAATGATGGCTGGACGCAAAGTTGAAAAAATTTATCCCACCATTGCAGCAAATCCGGGGCGCATTATTTTGGAATTGTCTGACATGCGTGGCAGTGTTGACATTGAGGTGGAACACTTCGTCGCGCGCGAAGGTGAAGTCGTTGGCGTCGCCGGTTTGGTCGGGTGTGGAAAATCAGAGCTACTACGTATGGCTTTTGGTATTGAGCCAATGAAATCTGGCATCGTTAAATTGGATGGACAGATCATAAACAAGCCAACACCAAGGCGCATGCTCGATGCTGGTGTTTTTTATCTTCCACCCGATCGTCGAGAAGAGGGTTTGATGCTGTCGGCCAGCACTTCCGACAACATTTCGCTCAATGCATTGACCCAGCATCCAATTCGTTTCCGGTCTGGTTTCCTGTCACTTTCTGCTGAGAGAACTGTAACTCGCGACATAAGCAGACGCGTAGACATTCATGCATCAAATTTACTCCGTGCTACAGCACTTCTATCTGGTGGAAATCAGCAAAAAGTCTTGTTCGGCCGGGGTTTGACACGGTCCATCAAACTGTACATATTTGATGAACCAACCGTGGGTGTTGATGTTGGTACACGCAGTGCGATTTATTTTTTGATCAAGGAGTTATGCGAAAAGGGCGCAGCCGTCGTCTTGATTTCGTCTGATTTACCTGAAATTTTGCATATGTCTCACCGCGCATACGTCATGCGCTCTGGTCGTATAGCAGCTGAAATCGATCGCAGCCGACTCACTGAAGCGGCCGTGCTGCAACATTTTTTTTAGCCGACCACATCATTTAAGGCAGTTCAGAATGAGTTCAACCGATCCAGAGAACAATCCGAGCCCAGTTCACAGGTTCTCACCTCGCGACTGGATGCTGAAGATATTTTTGCATTGGGGTGTCATGCCCTTTCTGCTCGTGATAGCAGTCATCACTTTCAGTCTGATGTCGTCGCGTTTTCTCACGACCGAGAATTTGATCAATTTGTTTCGCCAGTCGGTGTATCTTGTACTGGTCTCCCTGGGTCAAATGTTGGCGCTGATTTCGGGGGGGTTTGATTTGTCAGTCGGCACCATTGTTGCTGTCTCATCCGTGGTATCGGCTTTGACCATGGGCGCTTTAACCCTCAGTTTTCCTGACGCCATTTGGCTGGTTATAAGCCTGGGTTGCCTGGCAGGTTTGGGTGCGGCAATGTTGATTGGAGTGGTCAACGGCACAGGCGTCGCCATATTCGGCGTCTCCCCGTTCATCATGACACTTGGCATGCAATCCATTGGTTTTGGCATCGCCCTATTTTTGACGGCTGGTGTTCCTGTTTCAAACCTGCCGGACGCACTTGGAGATTTTTTCGGCTTTGGCGTGCTGCTTGGAGTTCCTGTGCCAATTTTGGTCATGCTGTTGATTCTGGTGTTTATGTTTGTTTTGTTGAACTACTCTGCGTGGGGCAGACATTTGTATGCAGTGGGTAGTAATCCAAAAGCCGCTTTACTTTCGGGTATTCGAGTCAAGCCAGTCCTTATCGGCGCTTATGTTTTGTGTGCATTGATTGCCGGTGTATCAGGTTTATTGCTTACGGCAAGAACTGCATCTGGGGATGCAAACCTGGGTGGTTCGATGGCACTTGAATCTATCGCCGCATGTGTTATCGGTGGAGTGTCACTGCGGGGCGGCATTGGGCGACTGGAAAACGTCGTGCTGGGTGCGATCTTTATCGGGCTGGTACAAAACGGAATGAATTTGGCGCAAATTGGCTCGTACCTGCAAATTGTCGTGCTCGGTGTGCTGCTAATTATTGCCGTCGTCTTTGATCGTATTCGCCAAAAACGTTTGTACCGGCTTTAGGTCGGCGCAACCCACAACGTCACGCTTGCAAGAGTTCACTTTATTTCTATTTTTTAAGCTTAGCCACATTCTGGAGTGTTATGCAACCCAAACCTCATTTAACAAATGCCGCCTTGATGGCCCGCCGGCAAGCCGCCATTCCCCGTGGCGTTGGCCAAAGCCACGAAGTTTTCATCGC
>JADGRK010000234.1 GCA_017880985.1 Rhodoferax sp.
GGCGGGGGCGAGCGCAAGAGCTTCAAGGATGTGAAGAGTTACAAGCGGCGCAAACGCTGGCTGGCTTGAGCAGCCCGAGTGCCTTCATCATTGCCAAAACCGCTGCACGGGAAAAACAACATGATTGAATATTTTGATGCGCTTGAAACGCGCGACAACGCTGCGCGTGAAAGCGCTCTGATGACGGCACTGCCCGGGCAGGTGGCGCACGCCCAAAAATCATCGCCGGCGTTCCAGCAGATTTTGCAGGGCATCAACCCTGCGACCGTGACAAGTCGGCGCGCGCTGGCGGGCTTGCCGGTGACCCGCAAGCATGAACTGCTCGAACGTCAGCAAGCCTGTCGCAATGCTGTAGGCAATGTGTTTGGTGGCTTTAGCGCACTCGGTTTTGGCACCCAGATGCCGCGCGTTTTTTCCAGCCCGGGACCGATTTACGAGCCCGAAGGCGGCGCGCGCGACTATTGGCGTATGGCACGCGCCATTTTTGCGGCCGGCTTTCGATCCGGTGAATTGATCCACAACAGCTTCAGCTATCATTTTGTGCCGGCTGGCTCAATGATGGAAACTGGCGCCCATGCGCTCGGTTGCACCGTGTTTCCGGGTGGCACCGGTCAGACCGAGCAACAAGTGCAATCGATGGCCGAGCTGCAGCCCGCGGGCTATATCGGCACCCCCAGTTTTCTGAAAATCATTCTGGACAAAGCGGCCGAGATGGGGGTGGCCTTGCCCAGCGTGAAGAAGGCCATGTTTGGCGGCGAAGCCTTTCCGCCGTCCCTGCGTGACTGGTTTGCCGAGCGTGGGGTTGCCGGTTACCAGTGCTATGCCACGGCGGATTTGGGCTTGATTGCGTATGAGACCGCCACCCGCGAAGGTCTGGTGCTTGATGAGGGCGTGATCGTCGAGATCGTGCGCCCCGGCACCGGCGACCCGGTCGCTGACGGTGAAGTCGGTGAAGTGGTGGTGACGACGCTCAACCCGGACTATCCGCTGATTCGTTTTGGCACCGGCGATTTGTCGGCGGTGCTCAGTGGAGCCTGCCCGACCGGGCGCACCAACACCCGCATCAAGGGCTGGCTGGGGCGCGCCGACCAGACCACCAAAATCCGCGGCATGTTTGTGCATCCGGGCCAGATCGCGGAGATCACCAAACGCTTCCCGGAGGTAGCACGCGCCCGCCTGGTCGTCACGGGCGAGATGGCCAATGACACCATGACACTCAAAGTTGAGACCGCGTGCAGTGGGCCGGATGCGCTGGCAACCAAGTTGACTGAAGCGATTCGCGATGTCACCAAACTGCGCGGTCAGGTTGAAATTCTTTTGCCCGGCAGCCTGCCCAATGACGGCAAGGTCATTGAAGACGCGCGCAGCTACAAGTGATAGTTGACCTCTGTCAAAAGAAGTTTGAATCGGCGTTCTTCTAGGTAGTTTCCGCATTGCTCAGCAGGCTTCACTGCCATACGCTTGCTTCATTGATCTTTATCAGGAGTTATGTCATGAAACGTGTTTTGGTTCTTGCAGCGGCAGTGACCGCGCTGTTTGCCAATGCCCAGGGTTACCCTGGCAGCAAACCGATTTCCTTTGTGGTGCCGTTTGCCGCCGGGGGTCCGACCGACCGGGCGGCACGTGATCTGGCCGAGGCCATGCGCAAAACCTTGCCGGGCGGCAATTTCGTGATTGAAAACGTCAACGGCGCCGGTGGCACGATCGCGGCGACCAAGGTTGCCAAGGCCAATCCGGATGGTCACACGCTGCTGTTCTGGCATATTGGCATGGCCGCCACCGCCGGCCTGTACCGCAAGCTGCAATACAAACCGCTGGAAGACTTTGAGTACCTGGGCATGGTCAGCGATGTGCCGATGACCCTGATTGGCAAGCCGCAGTTGCCCGCCAATACCTACCGTGATTTTGAAAACTACATCAGGGCCAACGGTGGCAAGCTCAACATTGCGCACGCCGGCCTGGGGTCGGCATCCCACTTGTGTGGCCTCATGTGGCAGACGGCAGTCAACGCCAAAGAGGCCATGACCACCATTCCGTACGGGGGGACCGCGCCAGCCATGACCGCGCTGATTGGTGGCCAGGTCGATGTGATGTGTGACCAGACCATCACCACGGTGCCCCAGATTGAAGCCGGTCGGGTCAAGGCCTTTGCCGTGACCACGGCCAGTCGGCTCTCAGGTCACAAGGTGCTCAAAGACTATCCGTCGTTGCAGGAGATGGGTTTAAAGGGTTTCAATCTGACGATCTGGCAGGGTTTGTACGCGCCCAAGGGCACCCCGGAGCCGGTGCTCAAGCAACTTAATGATGCGTTGAAGCTGGCTTTGAAAGACCCGGACTTCATCAAGAAACAGGAAGCTCTTGGCACAGTTGTCGTAACTGATCAACGCATGGAACGGGCCGGGCACAAAGCGTTCGTCGCCGCCGAAATAGCCAAGCTCAGGCC
This sequence comes from Rhodoferax sp., assembly GCA_017880985.1. Taxonomy (GTDB): domain Bacteria; phylum Pseudomonadota; class Gammaproteobacteria; order Burkholderiales; family Burkholderiaceae_C; genus Rhodoferax. The sequence continues at coordinate 2,444 of JADGRK010000234.1, forward strand.
ATTGATTGAGGCTGCTGGAAAATTTGCCGACTGATGGTGGTCTTCTACTTCGAGTAATAACTGCGGAAATTTTTAATGACTTCAAACTTCAAATCTGTTCGCCGTCTGGTGGTCGCCCTGTTCGGTGCAGCGGCATTGGTTTCAATCGCAAATCGTGCCTTGGCGCAGACCACCTGGCCGACCAAGCCGGTGAAAATTGTGGTGCCGTTCGCGCCCGGTGGCACGACCGACATCCTGGCCCGCGCCATCGCGCCCGAGTTGTCCAAGTCGTTGGGCCAAACCTTCTTCATTGAAAATCGGGGCGGAGCCGGCGGCAATGTCGGGACCGCTATTGTGGCCAAATCGCCCGCCGATGGCTACACCCTGTTGATGGGCACCGTAGGCACTCACGGCATCAACAAGTCGCTTTACCGCACGCTGCCCTACGACCCGCAAAAAGACTTCGCCCCGATCACGCTGGTGGCGGGTGTGCCCAATGTGATGGTGATGAACGTTGATAAGGCCAGAACACTGGGCATCCACAATGTGCCCGACTTCATCAAGTACGCCAGGGCCCATCCTGGGCAACTCAACATGGCTTCCAGCGGCAATGGCACTTCGATTCACTTGGCGGGCGAATTGTTCAAGGCGATGACCGGAACTTTTATGGTGCACATTCCCTACACCGGATCCGGCCCGGCCTTGATGGGCCTGCTCTCCGGCAATGTGGATGTGATGTTTGACAACCTGCCCTCTTCCATGGCGCAGATCAAGGGTGGCAAGCTCACCGCCTTTGCGGTCACCAGCAGCCAACGTTCAACGGCCATGCCTGAGCTCCCGACGATCGAGGAAGCGGCCAAGCTCAAAGGTTTTGATGCCAGCAGTTGGTTTGGTTTATTGGCACCTGCAGGAACCCCGGCAGACGTAATCTTGAAGCTGCAACAGGAAACTGCCAAGGCGCTCAACTCGCCTGCCATCAAGGAGAAACTGTTGGCGCAAGGCGCCATTCCGAGCGGCAACAGTCCGCAGGAATTCGCAAAATTCATCGACAGTGAAATCAAGAAGTGGGCACCCGTGGTGAAAGCCTCCGGTGCCCGGGTTGATTAAACGCCCCAGACAATCTCGTGCCCGGCTTGCTCGCAGCGGCGCAGCAGCTCGATAAAAGGCAGGGCGCGTTGGCGCAGTGAAATCGCCTCAAGGCGCGCCACTGGCTGGTTGCGCTCTGGTGCAGCCGTTTGGATGGCCTTTTGGTCAGCCTCCTCAGCAGCTACGGCCGCTTGCAGCGCGGCAATGGCAGCGGGCATTTGTTCGGGCAGAAGAATGCCTTTGTCACCACTGCCAGCCTGACTGTCTTTGCCGATGATCGCCAGCACGCGCCGTCCGTCGGGCTCCAGCATGATGAGGTCGCCGCAGCTTTTGGACTTGAATTTGTAAAGCATGGCGCACCTGGTCTATCGGTAAATGTATTCGCGGTTGAAGGGGTAACTTGATTGTGCGCCGCTCATGACGCCGGTTCTGATATCGCCCGCCGGGCGTGCTGCCAGTATCTGGTGCAGCGAAATCCAGCCCTGCTCGAAACTCATGGCGCTGCCGGCCAGATACAGTCGGTAAGCGCGCAGGATTTTTCCGGCACGCACTTGATCAGTGCCGGATGCCAGCACCTGTAATGCCTGGTCCAACTGTGCCTCCAGCGCATCCGACCAGATCCACAGGGTGCGCGCGTAGTGCGGCCGCAGATTCTCGGTATCCACCATCTCCAGCCCGGCCTTCGCCACATCCCGCAACACCTCACTCACATGCAACAGTTCGCCGCCGGGGAAAATGTACTTCTCGATAAAGTCACCCATGCCCGCACCGAGCTGGTCATGCTCGGTACCACCCGCGGTAATGCCATGGTTCATGACCAGGCCGCCGGGTTTGAGCAGACGGTAGATTTTGTTGAAGTAGGCCACCATATGGGCGTGACCCACATGCTCAAACATACCCACCGAGGCAATTTTGTCGAAGGTCAGCGATTCATCGATGTCACGGTAGTCGCACCGCAGCATGCGCACGCGTCCGGCCAGACCTTTGGATTGAATCAACTGCTGCACATAGGCATACTGATTCTTTGACAGCGTGATGCCGGTCGCCTCGACGCCGTAATGTTCTGCGGCCCACAGCAGCAATCCGCCCCAGCCGGCCCCAATGTCGAGAAAATGTTCACCTGGCTGAAGTGCCAGTTTGCGGCAGATATGGTCAAGCTTTGCTTCCTGCGCCTGTGCCAGTGTCAGGCTGTCGTCGCGGTAGTAGGCGCAGGAATAGACTCGACGCGGATCGAGCCAGAGGGCATAAAAATCATCTGA
>JADGRK010000235.1 GCA_017880985.1 Rhodoferax sp.
AAATTGCTGAGGTGGCTTGCGGTTGCACCGCGCAATGAGCCTGGCCGGCACGGCACAGCAGATTGGTGTGTCACCGGCTCGGGCCTGCCAAGTCACGTGTCGCTTCATGCAGGGACACCCCCGATGCTCCCACTGTAGGTGAGCGCAAACGTCGGAACTTGAACTCGGCAGAAGAGCGTGAATTACTGGCTCCCTTTCTGGGGTCGGCCGCTGCCGGTGGTGTGCTCGTCGTTGGTCAGATCAAAGGGGCGCTGGACAAGCGCCACCCCCCAAGTCACCTGACGATGGCGTTAAAAACCCTGGAAGTTGATTCCAACACGGTGTGCTCCATCGTCTCGTGGACGTGGATTATTGCCGCGCGTTTAAATTCACTTATGAATTAGAAATTGAATCAATTAGGACAAAATTCGCGCAGCGTGTCCATTGACTCCCGCGGCCCCTGAGTACGAGCCAAGGGGAAGCACACTACTTCCAGCAACAGCCTGCGCAGGCACACACACCGCCAATAACTCAATTGAGTGCTACAGCCGCAAAGCAGCAGCACCCTGGTTTCTCAGCCAACCGCAATCTCGTCTTCGCCGTGCCGTTTCGCGACCGCCTCTGGTGTGCCCGAGAACCACAATTGATACATCGAAGTGACCCACATGAAGGCAAAACTTAGACCCTGAACCAAGCCAGCACCCATGGTCACAAGCGCAAACGGATGATAGATCTTGACCAGATACCACGAGCCGACATCCAGCGCCAGGCACAAGAACGGTAAACCAATCACCGTTGCCTTAAACCAGACCGGCCGAACGTACGCGTGACCAAAAATGGTGCCCACCAAATAGAAAATGAAGGTCAAGCCAAAAAGGTGGATGTGGGAAACACGCACCAACGTAAAGACATCGGTTCCGGTATCCTGCTCGGTCATCTTCTGAAGATTGTCCAGGCCACTCAAGCTGGGCAGGTGCGGGTTACTGCCGTCGTGGCAGCTCAGACAACGCTTTTCCAGGATCGGCTTGGCGACGGTTTCATACTTGTCTTTGTCCGCTCCTTGCTGCACCCAGGTCACCAACACGCCAAGTTCGTCCGGCGGCGCCATGTTGGACATCGGGCCGCGCAGGGCTGCCTCCAGCTTGGAACCCTTGCCGCTACCGGAATAGGCAATGACCAGGTCATCGTAGGACAGGGTGCCCTGGTTTCCGTCACGCCCGGAATAAGTGTGAAATAAATAAAGCGCGGCAAAAAGGTAAGCCATGCCAAGCACACAGAGCACCGCCGTGTACATGACGCGCATACTGATCGGCAACTCCGAAAAATGTAAATAGTGACGATGAAGGGGGGTGATACTCATGATCTGTCCGTGTAGAGGTTATGCAAAATATTTTGAAATAGGTTCCCGCCGTTGCTTCAGCTTGACTTCTATTTTTTTAGTGGAACAAGGGGCAGGATCATGTAAGCCAGGCCACGCGCCTTTTTTTGCGCGTAGTAGGTGCCCAGAGCGGCTATCAGGTCATCGTCCAGACTCTCGGACATCACTGCCATTTCCTTGCTCTTGCGCTCACCCTTCTTGTAGGCCAACATCACTCGTTCCAGGTAGTCCGCCCGCTGCGACGCCAAAGCCGGTGCGCGTGGGTCGGTGCTGTTGCCGTTGACGCCATGACAACGGTCACACCGCTCAGCCCACTCCGCCACACTCAAGGGTTTGCCGACTTGGGGTGCCTTGGGTGTCTGGCCGGCGTAATAGGCAGCCAGATTCTTGGCCGTGGCTTCGTCCACCGCAGTGGCCGGGCCTTTCATCGTCGAATTGTTGCGTGAGCCATCCTTGTAGGCGCGCATCGCTGCAACAAAATATTGTGCCTCCTGTCCAGCCAGGCTGGGAGTGGCCGGATTGCCGCTCACGCCCCCGTCGCCGTGGCAACCGGAGCAACTGGCGGCAGCGGTCTTGCCGGCAGCCACGTTGCCAGCCGCCGGAGTCTTTGCTTTGTCGGGCGCTTGCAGGGCATAGTAAAGGGCTATGTTATTGATGTCAGCCTCAGTCAACTCCGATACCAATTCCTTCATCATGTCGTGTTTGCGTTGCCCGCCCTTGTAGGCGCTGATGGCGGCCACAAAATACTTGGGATCCATCCCAATCAGACTTGGCGTCCCTGCCATCTTGCTCACACCCGCTTCACCGTGACAGCCACCGCAAGCAACGGCAGCGGCTTTGCCAGCACTCAACGCATTGGGTTTGGCGGCAGCCGCCTTGGCAGGAACAGCCATCGGTTCAGCCGGATCCTGGCTCGCGTAGTAGGCCGACACTTTCATGATGGCGTCATCATTCATGTACTTGACCGTATTAGTCATCGTCGTGTTACCGCGCCCGCCCGCCTGGTACATCTTTAGTTCCAGATGCAGATAGACGGGTCGCTGCCCTGCGATATTTGGCACACCCTTTTGGCTGCTGATGCCGTTGATACCGTGGCAGCTGGCGCACATGGTGAGCGCCACCTGCTTGCCTTGCACCACATCCTGAGGCGTTGCATACAGGATCTTGTAATCCATAGGATTGGTGGCCGCCCCAGCAGTGATGGTTTGGGCCAACGCCGCTGTCGCCAGCCAACCGCCGACTACAACGGTACCGAACATCTTCAGTAAAACACTTTGGGCTCTTCGTTTCATCAACATTCCCTCAAACAATCATCCAAACCGGCGACTGGCTTTGAAAAACACCCCGAAACCGCAGCCGCAATAAGCATCAGCGACTGAGTTCCAAGACACGTCCCATCTCTCAGCCATCACTTGCCTAAAGTAAAAATTTTAGCATGCCGCCTCGCCCGGCCCAGGCGCACTGACGGCGCGATCATTTACCTTTGGGCGCGGTACTTTCGGTGAACATATAGATTACCGCCGAGCGCATTTCAGCATCGCTGAGGTCTGCCATCCCGCCCCGCGCAGGCATGGCGCCACGACCATGAATTCCCGAAGCAATCACTTTTTCAAGACCTTTGCTGACGCGGCCAATCCAGGCATCCCGATCGCCAATCTTCGGCGCCCCGTCTCTGCCTGTCAGGTGGCAATCCCCACATTTTGCTTTCACCACTTGCTCGCCGGTACGGGCCACTTGCGGGGTTTCCTTGTTAATCGGTTCAATCCAGTTCCCGCCAGACTGGTTCACCATGTAAATGATGGCGCGTTCCAAATCAGCACTGCTCAAGCCTGCACTGCCACCGTGCGCGGGCATGTTGCGGACACCGTCCAGCGCGTGCTGGGTGAGACTGCTCAAACCGAGCTCTCTGCGCTTGGCCCATGCATTCTTGTCGCCAATGACCGGCGCCCCATTCTTGCCCTGTTTGTGACAAGCGGCACAAACCTCCGCCACGACACTTTCTCCACTACGTTCAGCGCTGTTCGCCACAGGAACGCCGAGCGCGAACGAGATTGAAAGAACAACCAGTGCACCTCGAACCAAAGACCTTGCCCGGATCAACGAAGGACAGCACTCAGTCAAATTTCCATACATTTTCATGTCTCCGCTTTGATCAACCAACAACAACCCGCGAGCTTACATCCGGCAACATCAAAATACACGCCACAGAAGTAATACGCACCCGGTCAACCTGCCACTGCCCAAACCGTCGTCGGGGCCGTTTGACTATAGCCCAAATCAACCCATCAGGCCCGTGAAAACTCGGGAATACCCTGTACTGTGTTTGAGCTAGAAATTGATCTAGGACAAATGTAAAACATGTCAACTCCCCCACAATGACCGTTACCGACAACAAGCTAAGAACTGTGCGAGAAACTGAAACGCAAAAGGTTTTTTACCGAACCCAAGCGCTCGCCTTCCCATCTTGACCATTTAGCGCGACGACACGAAAGGCGAGCATGCCCAAACATATATTTCGATTACTGGCTTTGATCTTTGGCCTCGTTGTGGTCGCGGTCATTGCCGCGCCGTATCTCACGGTTGATTCTTTTTACCGGTTCGGACACTACCGCGCCAATTCAGTGCCTGAAATTGCCGCGAAGGTCCCTGTGCATCAAACTGCAAACTACTGCAAGAACTGCCACACGGATCGCCATGCGCAGTGGTCGGCCGGTAGCCACAAATCGGTGAGCTGTGAAATCTGCCATGGCGCGGCCCTGGGCCACCCCCAAAATGGCAAGCTGCCGATCCCCAAGGACACGGCCAAGTTATGCACGCTGTGCCACGAGAAGATGCCGGGCAGACCGCTAACGCAACCCCAAATTGAGGTGGCAGGCCATTCAGGTGGACAACAATGTATTGTTTGCCACAACCCGCATTCGCCCAAGATAAGCGCCGCCGCAGTCAAAGTGACTGGCGATGCAGTCGCCGGGAAAGAAAGCGCCGCAGCCTGCGCCGGTTGTCACGGCGCGCAGGGTGTGAGCCCGAATGACACCTGGCCGAATCTGGCCGGTCAAAACGCGGCGTATCTGGCACGCATCCTCACGGCTTACAAGTCCGGCGCACAAAAAGACGTTGCGATGACGCCTTTGGCGCAGGACCTCAGCGCCGCCGACATCCAGAACCTGGCGGCTTATTTCGCCAGCCTGAGCTGCAATGCCGCGCCAACTGCAAAACCTGCTGGCAATGCGGCTGCGGGCAAGGTACTGGCGAATAACTGCGCCGCTTGTCATGGTGCAACGGGCGCCGGCGCCAATCCCGCCTGGCCCAAACTGGCGGCACAGAAACCAGGCTACCTGGTCAATGCGCTCAAGGCGTTCCGCGCTGGCTTGCGCAAAGACCCCATGATGTCGGGC
>JADGRK010000236.1 GCA_017880985.1 Rhodoferax sp.
CTCCACCTGAACCACGTCCCAGGTGTTGTTGCCGCCCTTGATCTTGGTGCGCAAAACTCCGAGACCGCCATCCCAGGCTTCATCGCTCAACTTGATGCCTGTGGCATTGAACGGCTTGAAGTAGACCTCCTTCTGGCCGTCCTGATAGGCACCACCCCAAGAAACTACGTTGAGGTCACGCGTCTGCGCCTGCGCTTGCAGCCCAAGGCACGCCAATGTGACGGTCACCGCGATCGTTGCCAAACCATGCTTCTTCATACCTGTTCTCCTATGTAATAAATGAATCAAACGATCAAAATACCCATGTGTCTTCCGGCCGGAACCCTAGACACACGTTCTGCCCCACAACCAGCCCTTGCGGCAAGGCGCCCGGGCTGATCTTTGCAAACCATTGCGGCGCCTGATCAGGCCCACTTTTGCCGATGCCCTGCAGGCGCGCCACCAGTCGCCAGTGATCACCCTGGTGGATCAGGTCAACCAAGGTGCCGTCCAGGCAGTTGGGCGTGGCAAGTGCAGCGCGCTGAAGCCCGACTTGCAAAAATTCGGGCCGCACGCAAAGCTTGACGGCGGTATTTTCAGGCAGCGCCCTGGTGCTGCAAATCCGGGCTTGCAGGCTTTGACCACTCGCCGTTTTAACGCTGGCCGTGGCAGCTTCCGGCCCCGCGTCAGCGCCGGACACCAGAGTGCAGTTGATCATGTTGTTGTCGCCCAGAAAATTGGCAACAAACGGGTTGGCAGGTGCGTCGTACAGTTCCTGCGGCGACGCCAGCTGTTCAATCCGGCCCTGGTTGAACACGGCGACCCGGTCCGATAGCGTCATGGCCTCAGACTGATCATGGGTGACAAACACCATGGTGACACCCAATTCACGATGTAGCCGCCGGATTTGGAGCTGCATTTCCTCACGCAGTTTTTTATCCAGCGCCGACAGGGGCTCATCCATCAACACCAGGCGCGGCTCGAACACCAAAGCGCGCGCCAGTGCCACCCGCTGTTGTTGACCACCAGAGAGTTGACTTGGTCTGCGATGCGTGAAATTCTCCAGATGGACCTTGGCCAGCGCCGCCGTGACTTTGTCAGCGATTTGTGAGGCGGGCACCTTGCGCACCGACAGCGGGAAGGCGACGTTTTGCGCCACCGTCATGTGCGGAAACAGAGAATAGCTTTGAAACACGACCCCCATGTTGCGAAGATGCGGCGGCAGCGACTCAATCGATTTGCCGTCAAGCCGGATGACACCAGCACTGGTTGCTTCAAATCCGGCCAGCAGCATCAGGGTGGTGGTCTTTCCGGAACCCGAAGGACCGAGCAAGGTCAGGAATTCGCCTGCTTCAATGTGCAGGTTCAAGTCATCAACCGCCGCCACACTGCCGCCCGGGTAGCGCTTGAAAACATGTTCAAATTCGATCAATGCCATGGTCTAACGACCTTCGAAGTTTTCGCCACTTTATCCACCACGCTGCCTCAAAAGCTTCATGCGGGCCATGCTTGAACCCATGCCCAGGTGTCGGCCAAGGCGAGTTGGGTGCGTGCCAGCACTGCGTCAATTTCAGCTTCGGAGATGATCAAGGGCGGGGAAAAAGCGATCACGTCACCTATCAACACTCTGACAATGAGCCCGTGAGCTTGCGCACGACTGACAAAGTAGGCGCCCACTCCGAGGCTCGGATCAAACGGTTTTCGCTGCGCCGGGTCGGCTGACAATTCGATCGCGCCAATCAGACCGAGCCCGCGCACATCACCCACCAAAGGATGACCTTTAAACTTTTGCAGACCTAGTTGCAGGCGCGGTGCCACTTGTTGCACATGCCCGATGACGTTGTCGGCTTCATAGATGCGCAGCGTTTCCAGCGCAATGGCGCAGGCCAGTGGATGGCCGCTGTAGGTGTAGCCATGACCAAAGACACCGACCGCCGCACTCGCGTCAGCAATGGTCTGGTAAATTTCGTCCGTGAGATAGAGGGCTGACATTGGCACGTAGGCCGAGGTCAGCATTTTCGCCACTGTGATCATGTCGGGCTTCAAGTCGAAAACCTGGGTTCCAAAGGCTTGTCCCAGACGGCCAAAACCGGTCACCACCTCATCGACCAGAAACAGGATGTCATATTTTTTCAGGATCGCTTGAACTTTGGCAAAGTAGCCTGGGGGTGGCACGATCACGCCGCCAGCGGCCTGTACCGGCTCGGCGATGAAAGCCGCCACGGTTTCGGGCCCTTCGCGCAGAATCGTGTCTTCAAGCTCCTTGGCCAGCCGGTCAACAAACTGCGCTTGTGTTTCATTCGGCAAACCATACTGATAAAAGTGCGGGCAACTGACGCGCACCACACCAGGCAAGGGCAAGTCAAAATGCTGATGCATGCTGGCCAGACCCGACAGTGACGCGGCGGCCACGGTCACCCCGTGGTAACCCTTGTTGCGGGCGATGATTTTTTTCTTGAGCGGCCGACCTTTGGCGTTGTTGTAATAGTGCACCAGTTTGAAAGCGGTGTCGTTCGACTCGGAGCCCGAGTTGGCAAACAACACGCGCGCCATCGGCACCGGCGCCCACCTGATCATGGTTTCGACCAGCTCCGCAACCGGGCCCGGGACCTTGCCGGAGAACGAGTGGTAATAGGGCAGTGTGGTCATCTGGCGATAGGCTGCGTCGGCCAGCCGCCGCTCCGAGAATCCGAGCGATGCACACCAGAGCCCGGCCATCCCTTCGATGTAGGCTTTGCCGTTTTCATCGAAAACCTGGACACCCTCACCGCGCACGATCACCAGCGGGCCCTCTTTTTCGAGCTGGCGCAATTGGGTATAGGGATGCAGGTGGTGCTTGACGTCGCTTTGTCCGGCGACTGAGAATTCAGATTGTGGTGCGTTCATGGATTTTCTTTACTTCAGGATGTCGCCAATGCAAACGTACTTGACTTCCACGTAGTCGTCAATGCCAAGGTGCGAGCCCTCGCGGCCCAGCCCCGACTGCTTGACGCCGCCAAACGGAACGTGCTCGGTGGCCAGAATGCCGACGTTGATGCCCACCATGCCGTACTCAAGTGCTTCACTGACGCGGAAGATGCGCCCGACATCGCGGCTGTAGAAGTAGCTGGCCAGACCAAACTCGGTGTTGTTGGCGGCAAATATTGCCTCCGCTTCGGTTTTGAATTTGAAGACCGGTGCGAATGGACCAAAGGTTTCCTCCTGGGCGCACAACATGTCGGCGGTGGCGTCGGCGATCACCGTGGGTTCAAAGAACAATCCTGGCAGGCGCTTGCCACCAGTAAGCAAGCGAGCCCCTTTGGCCAGCGCATCCTTCACATGCCGCTCTACTTTTTGTAGCGCCGCTTCTTCAATCAATGGCCCCTGGTTGACACCGTCGTCGAAGCCATTGCCAACCTTGGCGGTTTTCACCTTGGCGGCAAACTTCTTGACGAATTCGTCATAGACGCCTTCCTGCACGTACAGGCGGTTGGAACAGACACAGGTTTGCCCGGCATTGCGGTATTTGCTGGCAAACGCGCCTTCCACCGCGCTGTCGATGTCGGCGTCGTCAAACACAATGAAGGGCGCATTACCGCCGAGTTCGAGCGACATCTTCTTCACGGTCGGTGCCGATTGCGCCATCAGGATGCGGCCGACTTCAGTGGAACCGGTAAAGCTGATGTGGCGCACCACGGCGCTGGCGCAAAACACCTTGCCAATAGCAATGGAGTTGTCGGCGTCAGCGGTAATCACGTTGAGCACACCGGCCGGAATGCCGGCGCGAATTGCCAGCTCGGCCACCGCCAGAGCGCTCAAGGGTGTCAGTTCCGCCGGTTTGATGACCACCGGGCAGCCGGCGGCCAGCGCCGGAGACACCTTGCGCGTGATCATTGACATCGGAAAATTCCACGGCGTTATGGCGGCGCAGACGCCAATCGGCTGACGCAGCACCAACAGGCGACGGTTGTTGTCAAACTGCGGCAGCGTTTCGCCATTGATGCGCTTGGCTTCTTCGGCAAACCACTCGACAAAACTGGCGCCGTAGGCGATTTCGCCTTTGGCTTCGGGCAGCGGCTTGCCCTCTTCAGCAGTCATGATGCGGCCCAGGTCGTCCTGATTGGCCATCAGCAAATCGAACCATTTGCGCAGGATGATGCTGCGCTCTTTGGCGGTCTTGTTGCGCCAGGCCGGCCAGGCCGCATTGGCGGCGGCAATTGCCTTTTCGGCATCGGCCGGGCCGAGGTTGGCGACATCAGCCAGTTTGGCACCGGTGGCCGGATCAAAAACGTCAAAACGGCTATTGCCTTTGACCCATTGGCCATTGATCAGGGCATCGGTTTTGAGCAGAGACGGGTCCTTGAGCAGGGAGAGAGGAGAGGTTTTCGTGTCCATAATAATCAGTCCGAAAAGTTGGGGATAAAGACAGAACTAAAGTGGCGAGCATAGCCGGTTTGCAGCCTCGCGCACGACCGGCGAGCGCCTGTCACCCGGATAAAAGTCAGCCCGCCTGAACCACCGTCAGTGATGCGTCGATGATGGCCAGGCCTTCATCGACAATTTCGTCGCTGGCAGTCAGTGGCACCAGGATGCGGATGACGTTGCCATATGTGCCGCACGACAGCAGGATGAGCCCGCGTTTGGTCGCCTCTGCCACCAGGCGTTTGGTCAGGTCAGCATCAGGTTGATTGATATCCCCGCCCTTGCACAGCTCAATCGCCACCATGGCGCCCAAGCCACGCACATCGACAATGCAACGGTTTTTGGCAGCCATTTGTTTC
>JADGRK010000237.1 GCA_017880985.1 Rhodoferax sp.
CCGGTGCGGGTGACGCTGGACCCTGCCGAACTGGCGCAAAGCCCACTGCGCGTTGGCTTGTCGATGCTGGCCACCGTCGATGTCAGCAACACCGGCGGCAAGAGCCTGGCCGATGCGCCGCGCGCAGCCGCGCAGGTGCAAACCACGGTTTATGAAGCGCTGGAGAATGGGGCGGCGCAGGAGGTGCAAAAAATCGTGACCGCCAATCTTGGCCGCCGCTGACAAGACCTGCGACTAAATCAAATCGCAGATGGTCACCGCCGCACAATTCAATCCGCCACCACTACAGGGGGCAGCCCGGGTCTGGGGCACGATCGCCCTGTCGCTGGCAACCTTCATGAACGTGCTCGACTCGTCGATTGCCAACGTGTCGCTGCCGTCCATCGCCGGCGACCTGGGCGTCAGCGTTAACCAGGGCACCTGGGTCATCACCAGCTTTGGCGTCGCCAACGCCATTGCCTTGCCGTTGACCGGCTGGCTGGCGCAACGCTTTGGGCAAGTACGCCTGTTCATCACCAGCGTTTTGCTGTTTGTGTTGGCTTCCTGGGCCTGTGGCCTGGCACCGAATATGACGACGCTGATTGTGTTTCGGGCCCTGCAGGGTTTTGTCGCTGGACCGATGATTCCGCTCTCGCAAGGTCTGTTGCTGGGCAGTTACCCGCCGGCGCTGGCGGGTCTGGCGATGGGCTTGTGGGCCATCACCACGCTGGTGGCACCGGTGGTGGGTCCGCTGCTGGGTGGCTGGATTACCGAAAACATCAATTGGTCGTGGATTTTTTACATCAACATTCCGGTCGGTCTGCTGTCGGCCTTTATGGTTTGGTCGATTTACCACAAGCGCGAAAGCGTGACGCGCAAGTTGCCGATTGACTCGGTCGGTCTGGGGCTGCTGGTGATTTGGGTCGGTGCCTTGCAGATCATGCTTGACAAGGGCAAAGAACTCGACTGGTTTCACTCGCCCGAGGTGCTTGGATTGGGCATCGTGGCGCTGGTGGGGTGTGCCCTTTTTCTGGCCTGGGAACTGACCGAGGAGCATCCGGTGGTGGAGCTGCGCCTGTTCAAGCGGCGCAACTTCTGGTCGGGTACGCTGGCGATTGCGATTGGCTATGGCCTGTTTTTTGGCAACATCGTGTTGTTGCCGCTGTGGTTGCAGCAGTTCATGGGTTATCCCTCGATCGACGCCGGCATGCTGCTGGCGCCGGTGGGCCTGTTTGCCATCATCCTGTCGCCGATCGTGGGCAAAAACGTCAACCGGGTCGATCCGCGCTGGCTCGCCAGCTTTGCCTTCGTGGTGTTTGCCGTGGTGCTGTTGATGCGCTCGCACTTCAACACCCAGGCCGACTTTGGCACCCTGATGTTGCCGACCGTGGTGCAGGGCATCGGGATGGCGTTCTTCTTCATACCCTTGTCGGTCATCTTGCTGACCGGCATTACGCCCGACAAGATTCCTGCCGCCTCCGGCCTGTCGAGTTTTGTGCGCATTGTGGCGGGCTCGTTTGGCACCTCGATTGCCACTACCATCTGGCAGGATCGCGCTGCGCTGCACCATGCGCAACTGGTTGAATCGATCAGCCTGGGCAACAGCACGGCGACGCAAGTGCTGGCCGGGATGGGCAACGCCGGGCTGACGCCTGAACAGGCGCTGGCCCAGGTCAACCGGCTGGTCGATCAGCAAGCCTACATGCTCGCGGCTAACGATGTGTTTTATGCGTCGGCGTTGATCTTCTTGCTGCTGATTCCGCTGGTGTGGCTGTCCAGGCCCGTGCAAGCGGGCGCAGGATCCGGTGCCATCGGTCATCAAGGGACTGGCAGCGCGGACGCCTCTGCCGGGGCGCATTGACGCCCCTCAAAGCCGCAAGATGCCAGTCAGTCGTTGCCGGACGGATGGCAAGCGACTGCCCACGCACCCAACTGCCCAATCGAGCCGAGCGGTCTGCACATTTTGAGGGCGTGCTTGCCGAATTCGACATCGCGCTGCGCCAAGGCGGGTCTTAACGCAAAGGTGCGATACTTTCCTGATGTGGCTGAAAAACCTATCCGTAGACATTTCGAGTTGTCATCGTCTTTTTTACCTTCAGGAGTAACACCCAATGAGTTTTTTCAGCCGCCTATTTGGCAACGCTTCGCCAACCCAACTCAAGTCGCCGCCTGTTGCGATAGATGCCAATTCGGTCAGCGACATCGTCTTCGATGCCAAATCTGCTGCCGCCATCCTGGACGAAATCGACATCGACACGGCGATTGCTGCGCATGAAAACTGGAAAGTTCGTTTGCAAAACGTCCTCAATGACCAGTCCAGCGAGACTTTGCAACCCGAAGTGGTTTGCATGGACGACCGCTGTGATCTGGGTAAATGGTTGCATGGCCCGGGTGGCCAGCGCTTGGGCAAATACCCGGCGTTTTCAGTGCTGGTGGCGCGCCACAAATACTTTCACGTGCAAGCTTCCACTGTGCTGGCGCTGGCCCAAGGCAATGACAAAGAGAAGGCTCAGCAGACCTTGGACGGAAGCTACCGACAGGCCTCCAGTCAGGTCGTCTTATTGCTCAAGCAACTCAAGCGTGGCTTGAGTCAATAAGCGGCGCAGACCCCAGGACTTACAAAAACATTGACCCATGCAAACCCCTGCCCGGCTGCAAAGTATGTATTCAATAACTGCTGTCGGTGTTGGTGGGCCGCATTTGGGTCGCTGAAATGATGGAGATGGTGGGTTACGGACAGGTTTTTCAAGCGCATCAACCCAAATACCCGATTTCGTTGGGAACACAAATATCTGATGCGTCTGATGCGCAGGTGCTGGCCGTCAACGATGTGTTCTACACCTTGGCGCTGATCTTCTTGCTGCTGATTCCGCTGGTGTGGCTGTCCAGGCCCAAGTTGGCTGGCAGTGCGGGTGCAGTGGGCTCTGCAAGTGCCAATGCCGATGCTTCGGTTGCGGCGCATTGAATTTCCTAGCCGCCGAGCAGGTCGGCAATTTGCTGGTGCCCCGATCGGCGGGCGCCGGGCCTGCCAGCAACCCAGTATTCCCCGTGGTGGTGGTAGTAGAAGGGTAACGTTGCCCCCGAGTGACGGTCAACCACCGTCACATCGGCCAAACGCCCGATGGCATGCGCTGGCAAGGTGGCACAGGCGAGGAAGATTGAGAGGCCAAGAACTCCAAGTTTCAATTTCATATCAACTTCAGAAAAAAATGGGGTGCTGACCGAAACGAATGGACCGGGTCAATCGGGTTATCGTCTCTTGAAATTTATTGCGTCCTATTTTCCTATTGTGCATTTCGCTATTAAGCTGATAGCTGCTTACGCTTTATCTATATGGTCTAGAGGCATAAATCACTTAAATAACCGGGCCTTGATGCGCTGCACCAGCGTGACACCCAAGAGGGCCAGGCCACCGGCCAATAGATCCAGCAACGTGTTCAGTACCAAGGCGGCCAGCGGCTACGTCATGCTGCCCGCAGACTGACTCCAATGTGCGATGCCATGCCCTACGGCAGGCAAGCCATGCGCCAGGATGCCACCGCCCACCAAAAACATGGCCAGGGTGCCCAGCACGGTCAGGGCCTTCATCAGCGCTGGGGCCGCGTGCAGCAGCCCACGGCCCACAGCGCGCAGTAGCGCAGTCGCCGGGCCGACATTTTGTTGGCTCAGGTACAGCCCCAAATTATCAAGTTTCACGATGCACGCCACCAGTCCGTAAACGCCTGCGGTCATCAGCACGGCTGTACAGCAGTTTGTGGGCCACTTTCTCGAAGCCTTCAAAACACAGAAAAACACCACCGGCCATCAGCAGCGGTGAGATCGCCCAGGGGCCCACCGCGCTGAGCAAGAGCGCGCCTGGCACCAAAATGGCTTTGTTGACAAACGAGCCTTTGCATACCGCCCAGACCACCGGCAGTTCGCGATCGGCCCTGACCCCAGCCACCTGTTGCGCGTTAAGCGCCAAGTCGTCGCCCAGCACACCGGCGGTTTTTTTGGCGGCCACCTGGGTCAATGCGGACACGTCATCGAGCACGGTGGCAATATCGTCTAGCAAAACAAGCAAGCTACTGGCCATCAGGACTCACTCCATTTTTGAAGATGGGGCTGCTAAAGCAAGTTCGGATTGTCGCCCAGGCCCCCGTCAGTGGGTGCTGTCGGTGCCCAGGCATCTGCGCTACTTCATGCATCGCAGCCTGCATGAACACTGCCGGCTACAGTCGCAGTGCACCGGCATAGCCCGTCATCTCCAAATAGCCGCGCCCGACCAAGTTTCCCTTGCTGTCAAACAACTCACTCAGACCCTCCCAGTAAACCGCACCCGTAGAGGCGCGGCTGTCGAGTTCTTGATTGTCAATCACGGCTTTGATGGTATAGAAATCGGACAGCGCGCTGGGTGCGCCGGGACGCTTAATGCGCACGGTCCACTCGACTGGATATCTGGCCTGGGTCAAGGGGCTGGTCCAACTGCGAATGGCCTGGAACTGTAGATCGCCGTGGCTAAAGACGTGAGGCGCAGCACCCATCGACGGGTGGCGATACGAGCCACCATCCCAGAGCGCGTTGCCGCCATGGTCACGCAGTTGAAACGCGGTGAGGGCGCTGCCGTCCTGCAGGTTCATGCCAATCCAGTCCCAGCCCACCGCTTTTGGATGCATGAGCGCCTGACTCCATTCGTGATCGAGCCAGGCGCTGCCTTGCACCGGCGTGGGTCGGCCTTCAATGGTCAACGTGCCTGAGACTTTTAGTTGGGGCAGG
>JADGRK010000238.1 GCA_017880985.1 Rhodoferax sp.
GAGTGTGCCGTGTCCCGGGCGCGCAGCAAGTGGCTGCAGTAGATGGCACTGATCGGCTCATGCGCCAGCGCCATGGCCAGGCGCTGGATTTGCCAGCGACCTTTGTCGTTGAGTTCAATGTCGAGTTGCCCCTGAATGCGGGTATTGACGTTCCAGGCGGTTTCACCGTGGCGGATAGCGATGATGCGGGTGGCGTGCATGTGCTGGTCCAGCGTCAGCGGGGAACTTCGATGTTGATGCGGCGCAGGTCTTGCGGCGGATTCGGAAAACCTTGCAGGGCCGCTTCAAACATGGCAGGCAGCACCGCCTCGCTGTCAGACCAGCTCCCGTCGTGCGCGGCATGGGTCTCGTACACCACCTGCCCGTTGCTCAAGTCGCGGATGATGAGGCTGACCTGGCGCCAGTAGTAGGGCTGGTCGTTCACGCCAAAGCCGGACAGGCCCATGAAGGGGTGGTGGCGCATGAACAGCACATTGCCGCTGTGCCGGCCCCAGCCAAAGTTGAAGTCCGGCCCCCACCTTATTGACGATCGATCCCATGGCGCATAGGGGTCCACTTTGATGTCAACCGAGATCTGCACACTGTGGCTGGCGGCCGCGTCATCGCGCTGCAGGCCGGCTTTGGCCAGCGCCGGTTGCACCAGCGCCTCCAGTCGGACCTGCTGAGCGGCATCGGCCTGTTGCGACGGCAGGCGCTCAAACCGGTAGCGGGCGCCGACCGGCACCAGCGGCGGGGTGGCGTAACTGCGCACGTCGGTGTCGACCAGCCTCGTGGTGCTACAGCCGGTCAGCCACAGCGCGGCAAAAAAAATGGCGATAACTGATCTGAACATATGAACTCCTTTCAAATGACTCCCAAAAAAATCAGGGCTGAAGCTTGAGCACCTGCAAGCCGGGCGGTGCGGCCAGTGGAAAAGCTTCTTCGTCAAACACTTTGTCGCCATCCACGCTGGGCACACCGGTCGTCTTGATGCCCTTGAAGTCATAGCGGGTGGCATCCATCAGGTGCGAAGGAACGACGTTCTGCAGCGCGGTGAACATGGTCTCGGTGCGGCCGGGATATTGCTTTTCCCAGTCGCGCAGCATCTGGCCAATGAGCTGGCGCTGCAAGTTCTCCTGGCTACCGCACAGACTGCACGGAATGATCGGGAACTGCCGCTGCGCAGCCCAGCGTGTCAGGTCTTTCTCGGCCACGTTGGCCAGCGGACGAATCACGATATGGCCGCCGTCATCGCTCACCAGTTTGGGTGGCATGCCCTTGAGCTTGCCGCCAAAAAATAGATTCAAAAAGAAGGTTTGCAGCATGTCGTCGCGGTGGTGGCCGAGCGCGATTTTGGTGATTTTGAGCTCATCGGCCACCCGGTACAAAATGCCGCGGCGCAGACGGCTGCACAGGCTGCACATGGTTTTGCCCTCGGGGATCACTTTCTTGACGATGCTGTAGGTGTCCTGGGTTTCGATGTGGAACGGCACGCCCAATTTCTTCAAATACTCGGGCAGGATGTGGTCGGGAAAGCCCGGTTGTTTCTGGTCCAGGTTGACCGCAATCAGCTCAAAATTGATGGGCGCTCTGGCTTGCAGCCTGAGCAAAATGTCCAGCAGCCCATAACTGTCTTTGCCACCGCTCACGCACACCATGACGCGGTCACCTGCCTCGATCATGTTGAAGTCGATGATGGCCTGGCCAACCTGGCGGCACAGGCGTTTTTCGAGTTTATGGGCCTCGTGGGCGACCCGGAGTGTCGCGTCGCGCTCGATCTTGGGCGCGGGTGCAGCCCCGACACTTTCTGTGGTTACCGCTGTTTGCAGGTCAGACTTCAGTCTGACGCCTTGGTTGTCAATTTCTTTCCAGACAGCATTCATGGGTTCAGTCCTTGTTCCACTCGCCGGTTTCGACACGAATCGCGACTTCGCAGTCGTCAAAAATTTCCAGTTTGGCAATCTTCACCCGCACCCCGAGTACGCCGGGCAGCTGCAGCAGCCGATTCGCCAGCTTGCCGATCAGGGTTTCGAGCAGGTTGACGTGTTCGGCCGTGCATTCGTCAATAATTATTTTGCGCACTTTGCGGTAGTCCAGCACATGCATGATGTCGTCGTCGGCGGGCATCAGCGGCTGCGCGCCCAGGCTGAGCTCGGCATCTACTTGAATCGGCTGAGGCGCAGATTTTTCGGTTTCAAGAATGCCCAGGTTGGCATCAAAACGCAAGCCGATGAGGGTCAGTGTCTGCTGGCCCAGGGTGTAGCCGCTGGTGTGGGTGGTCATGGTTTATTGGGGGTGGAAGAGCTGACTGCGCCGGGGGGTCACAGCATGGAAAAATCGCGCTCGAATTTCATCAGGTGCTGGCCACCATCGACCAGCAGCGTGGTGCCGGTGATGGATTGGTTGTCGATGGCAAATTTCACCGTGGCCGCCACATCCGCCGCCGTCGAGGAGCGGCCCAGCGGCGACAGCTTGTGTAGTGCCTCGAACTTGTCGTGGTTCAGCATGTGGCTGGTCAGGGTCAGGCCCGGTGCCACGCCGACTACGCGCAGCTGCGGCGCCAGCGCCAGCGCCAGCATGGTGTTGGCGGCTTCCAAAGCGGCTTTGGACAGCGTGTAGCTGAAAAAGTCCGGGTTCTGGTTCCACAGCTTCTGGTCCAGCAGGTTGACCACCACGCCCAATGGTCGGCCTGCTTGCGCGCTGGCCGATCCATCGCGCGTCATCACGTGGCTGTGCAGGGCTTGCGCCAGGATGATGGCGGCACCGGCATTGCTGCGCATGTGCTTGTCCATCGCCGCAAAGCTGAAACTGGCGGCGCTGTCATGCTCAAACGTGGAGGCGCTGTTGACCACAGCGTCAACCCGACCAAATTGTGCAATCACCTGTGGCAGCAAATTGCGGACCGCTGTCTCGTTCGTCAGATTTGCACGAAAAGCGGCGCTAGCCCCCGTCAATCTTGCGCAATCAGCTACTGTTTTTGTAGCCTCTTCGAGTGAGTCCCGGTAGTGCACAGCCACTCGCCAGCCGTCTTTGGCAAGGGCGAGCGCAATTTCACGCCCCAGGCGCTTGGCAGCGCCAGTGATCAGGACCGTGCGGGTGGAAGGGGGTGCAGACATTCGGTGACAATTCAGCGTGTTATGACAATACCCTACAGTTTAACGAGCGCCCTCGGCGCCCATATTGCCCAAGCGATTGCCGCGCGCGAGGGTTGGATCGGCTTTGATGAGTTCATGGCGTTGGCGCTGTACACGCCGGGCCTGGGCTATTACGCCAACGACAGTGCCAAATTTGGCACCTTGCCGTTCGCGCTACAGGCCGGCGAAGTAGTGGCGGGCAGCGACTTTGTCACGGCGCCCGAGATGACGCCGCTGTTTGGCCAGACCCTGGCGGCCCAACTGGCGCAGGCCCTGCAAGTGACGCAAACCCGTGAGGTCTGGGAGTTTGGCGCCGGTTCGGGGGCGCTGGCCCTGCAACTGCTGGAGACACTGGCGGCACAGGGGCAAGCTTTGACGCGCTATTGGATTGTTGATTTGTCCGGCACCCTGCGCGCGCGCCAGCAAAGCAAACTGGCGCAATTCGGCGACACTGTGCAGTGGGTGAATGAACTGCCCGACAGCCTGCAGGGTGTGGTGATCGGCAATGAAGTGCTGGATGCCATGCCGGTCAAGTTATTGGCCCGTATCAAGGGGGTCTGGCACGAGCGTGGTGTGGCGTTGGGTAGGGCTTCAGAATTGACCTGGCAGGATCGCCCCACCGACCTGCGCCCGCCGCTGGAGATTGACGGTGGCCATGACTACCTGACTGAAGTCCATCCGCAGGCCGAGGCCTTCATCCGTACGCTGGCAGACAAACTCAGTGTCGGTGCGGCCTTCTTCATCGACTACGGTTTTCCGGAGCATGAGTATTACCACCCGCAGCGCCACATGGGCACCGTGATGTGCCACCAGAGTCACCGGTCTGATACCGACCCGCTGGCCGACGTGGGCCTGAAAGACATCACCGCGCACGTCAATTTCACCGCCATGGCGCTGGCCGCGCAGGACGCCGATTGGGGCGTGCTGGGTTATTGCACGCAGGCGCGGTTTCTGATCAATTGTGGCCTGGTGGCCCGGATGGAAACAGCCACTTTGCCCGCGCGTGTGCATGCGCAAAAATTGATCCTGGAGCACGAAATGGGCGAGCTGTTCAAGGTCATCGGCTTCTTTAAGGGTGAGCCTTGGCAGGCGCTGGGCTTCGCGCAGGGTGACCGCACGCATACGCTGTAGGCCATGATTCGCTGGTTCCTCGTCACCCTGCTCGCCTTGCTGCTGATCAACGGGCTCATGCCCTGGCTGCAAAAACTCGGTTTTGGCAAACTCCCCGGTGACTTTTCCTTCAGGCTGTTGGGCCGCCAATGGTTCATTCCATTGAGCACGACGATTGTGCTCAGCCTGCTGGCCAGCCTGGTGTCCAAGATTGTTTAATGGTCAAACAATGGCCCATGCGAATGCCGACACCATGGCCAGGTGCTGTGCGCAAGACCTGACTTTTGATGACCCCGTCTTTTTGATTGCGGAGTCGTCGCCAAGCGGGTGGCCTGATTGCCATGCACTACCTGTGCAGTTCCGGTCGCCGGAATTGACGGAGAACTGATGCGTCCGAGTTTGTGCTCGGACTGGTTCAAGCTCACATCGTCTTGCGCGCTGGCGCATCCGCACCAGCCAGGGCGGCAGGAAGGCGCAGGTCCCGGTCACGCCACCGCCCAGGATGAA
>JADGRK010000239.1 GCA_017880985.1 Rhodoferax sp.
ATTTATCGCCGCCTTTGGTGGCGAATCATCCAAACCGGCCTCGCTCGATGAACTGCTACGCCGACTTGACCGTGGCGACTTTGATCTGGTGGCGGTGGGTCGCGCCTTGATCAACGATCCGCACTGGGTGCAAAAGATTCGCGATGGTCGGCAGGGCGAGCTGATGGACTTCTCACCGGCTTCGCTGGCAAGCTTGTTTTGACACCTGCCTGAGCCCTGCCTCACGGGTGCGCTGGATTGCGGATCCGCAATGACAACTGTCAGGCATAGTACTGGGCGACAAAATCATCGAAGCTGCCGTGCTCGGCGACCTCCAACCGTTGCTGATCCTGCCACGAACTGACTACGCTGTCTGAGAACCTGGCCAGTGTGCCGGTGTCCAGCGCGGTCGCCTGCAGGCTTTGCGTGTGCTGCTGCGACAGTTGCATGGTGTAGCTGAAAAAACCGCCCTGCTCGCGCGAGCCTGCCAACACCTGAGCCGATGGCGTGCTGTCGGGCTGGTCAATGCGGGTGCGCAAATCCTGCATGGTGGTTTGGTAGCGACGGCCACCATAGGCGGCGTCAAGCATCTCGGCAAACGGCTGCATGTCGTCAAATAGCTCGTGCGCCAGCGGGCGGAACGCTTGCTCGCGGTTGTGCGCCAGCAGGTGCAAATCGGGCTGCCGGCCCTGGTTGACGACGCGGCGTTTGTTTTCGTCGTTTTCGCTTTGCTCGCGGCTGGTGATCGGCGGGCTGTCTCTGAACAAACACATCAGCAGCAGCACATCGGCAAACAGGCCCTGCTCTGGCGTGATGCCGATATCGACCAACGGGTTCAGGTCAAACAGGCGCATTTCGACATACTCAACGCCATAGGTTTGCAACGCCTTGGCCGGGCGCTCGCCGAGCTTTCCAATGCGTTTGGGGCGAATACCGGCGTAGAACTCGCTTTCAGTTTGCAACAGGCAGGCGTTGAGCTGCTTCCAGCGGGTGCCCTCGCGCACGCCAAGCTCTTCATAGTATGGATCAGGGGTGCGGATCGCGGCCTCCAGTGCCTGTGTATATTCGGCCAGCGAATTGACACTCACGCGCAGGTTGGCTTGGGCCCGGTTCTGGTAACCCAGATCGCTCATGCGCAAGCTGGTGGCGTAAGGGCCGTAGCGGGTGCCGGGCACCAGTTCGGGCAGGTCAGACGAGCGGCCTTGCAGGAACGACTCGCAGATCGCTGGCGAGGCGCCAAACAGGTAGGGAATCAACCAGCCGTAGCGCAAAAAGTTGCGGATCAAACCGAAATAGCGCTCGCTGACAAAGTCTTGTCCGCTGCCCTTGGCGCAGCAGCAGTCTTTGAGTGCCAGCCAGAAATCGGCCGGCAGCGACCAGTTGTAATGGGCGCCGGCAATGGTCTGCATCTGGCGGCCATAGCGCAGCCCCAAGCCCTCGCGATAGACCGACTTGAAGCGGGCCGCGTTGGAGCTGCCATAGTCTGCGATCGGGATGTCTTTGTCCTGCGCCAATACGCAGGGCATGGAGGCTGCCCATAAGTATTCGCCCTGCAATTGCTGCGCACTGAAGCGATGAATGTCGCGCAAAAATTGCAGAGGAAATTCCGGATCTTGCGACGGCGGTGTGATGAATTCGAGCAAGGCCTCGGAATAATCAGTGGTAATCCAGGGGTGCGTCAGCTTGGAGCCCAGCCCGACCGGGTGCGGCGTCTGGGCCAGCTTGCCGGCCCGGTCGACGCGCAGGCATTCGCGCTCGTAGCCGCGCGTGATGCCGCGCAAAACCTGCGCCGCTGCGTGCTCTGAAAATTGCTGAACCGCATCGCAACAAGTGAATTTCAACATGGCAGGCAGTATCTCACTTCGGCAACGCCTTCAGCACTTCGGCGACAAATGCGCACCAGTCAAACTGGCCGCGCTTGAACCGCGTTTGACCCAGCCCGATGTTTTGGTCATCAAAGTTCCCGATAAAATGGAACCGCTGACTCTACCCGAAGTGCCAGACCATGGAACAATAGCGCCATGCCTTATCTGCCCGCCTTCATTGCTCCTTCCCGTTTCACCGACCCGGCCGCCGCGCTGGCCCGGGTCCGTGAAATTTATGACTCCAGTATCGCCCACCTGCGCGACGCCATGCAGCGTTTTGTGGCCGGTGACGACTTGCCTGGCCATGTGCGCGCCTGTTACCCGTTTGTGCGGGTGCAGACCGACACCGTGGCGCGCCTGAACACTGTAGAGAGCGCGCGTCTGAGCTACGGTTTTGTGGCCGGCCCCGGCCGCTTTGAGACCACCTTGACCCGCCCTGATCTGTACGCCGCCTACTATCTGGAGCAATTCACCCTGCTGCTGCAAAACCACCGGGTTGAGCTGGAAGTGGGCACCAGCTCACAGCCGATTCCGGTGCACTTCTCATTTGCCGAGAACGACCACATTGAGGGCAGTCTGAGCACTGAGCGGCGCCAGTTGATGCGTGATGTGTTTGATTTGCCGGACCTGGCCGCCATGGACGACGGCATCGCCAACGGCACCTATGTGCCGCGCCCCGGTGAGCCGCAGCCGCTCTCCCTTTTCACCGCACCAAGGCTGGACTATTCGCTGCAACGCCTGCGCCACTACACCGGCACCGGACCCGAGCATTTCCAGAACTTTGTGCTGTTCACCAATTACCAGTTTTACATGGATGAATTTGTCCGGCTCGGGCATGAGGCGATGGCCGACCCGAACAGCGAGTACGTCGCGTTTGTGGAGCCTGGCAACGTGGTGACGCGCCGCGTCGGCACCCTGGTGGTGGCAGGGGACGAGCTCGGCAAAGTGCCGCCACGCCTGCCGCAAATGCCGGGCTATCACCTGATGCGTGCTGACCGCAGTGGCATCAGTATGGTCAACATTGGCGTCGGCCCGGCCAATGCCAAAACCATCACCGACCACATTGCCGTGCTGCGCCCGCACGCCTGGATCATGCTGGGACACTGCGCCGGCCTGCGCAACACGCAGCAGCTGGGTGACTACGTGCTAGCGCATGGCTATGTGCGTGAAGACCATGTGCTCGACGAAGAGCTGCCGCTGTGGGTGCCGATACCGGCGCTGGCCGAGATCCAGGTGGCGCTGGAAACGGCGGTGACGCAGGTGACGCGGCTCAAAGGGCCGGAGCTCAAGCGCATCATGCGCACCGGCACGGTCGCCAGCACCGACAACCGCAACTGGGAGCTGTTGCCCGACAACGGCCCGCAACGCCGCTTCAGCCAAAGCCGCGCGGTGGCGCTGGACATGGAGAGCGCAACAATAGCCGCCAATGGCTTTCGCTTCCGGGTTCCCTATGGCACCTTGCTGTGCGTGAGCGACAAGCCCCTGCATGGCGAAATCAAATTGCCCGGCATGGCGAATCACTTTTACCGCGAACGGGTGGACCAGCACCTGCGCATCGGCATTCGCGCTATTGAGTTGCTGCGCGAGCAGGGGGTGGACCAGTTGCACAGCCGCAAGCTGCGCAGCTTTGCCGAAGTGGCGTTTCAGTAAAGGCGATATCGCAATCAGGGCCGACTCATTGGATTCCCGAGGGACAGATTGCCCACAGGCAGCAGCAGTCGCTCAAAGTTGGAATGCCAAATTCAGCCCGATGACCCAAAGATGCTGACGTTCAAAGCCAACCCTGTAAATCAAAGATCTTTCGCCAGCTTGGTCAAGGTTTCCAGCAAGAACTGCCAATATGGCTGCACGCATTCCGAGTGGCCCGCCGGCTGCGCTTTGCAGTCGGTCAGACTCACCAGATTTCCGGCGCCCCTGGCCTGCATCGCCTGCAATGTGCTGGTGGCATTGAGGTAAGAGACAGTAAGATCGTCACGGCCGTGAAACAGATTCACCGGAGCCTCGGGGCGCCAGTCATAGACGTCGCTCAGGGTCTGAATGGCGGCTCTGTCGTCAGCCATATAGTTGTCGATGAAGTTTGGCATGAAGGTTACATCGGCATCGGCGCCCATCAACTGCTGCAGCAATTGATCGCGCACATTATTCCGATCGACCGGGCTGAGGTATTTCAGAAATCCTGGTTGAAGAAGCGCACCAAGCAAGGGGTAGGCCTGGGCCACCACCTTGAGCTCTTCGTCGAGCGTCAGGCCGACGTTGTAAGGGCCGGCACCCGGCACCACACTGACAATGTCACGGCGATGGGTTGCCGTTCCGGCTTGCAGCGCCCGATGGGTCGCCATCGTCACATAGCCGCCTTCCGAGTAGCCGGCCAGAAACAGCTGCCGGTTATCGAGCAGCTGCTGGGTCTGGCGCCAATACTTTGCCGCCGTCATCAGATCGATCACCGCCGCCGCAGAGGGACCCGACAGCATGTAGGGGTGGGGGGCGCCCTTCGATGCGCCGTAGCCCACGTAGTCGGCCGACAGGACGATGTAGCCCATCGATGCCAGTATCACTTCCGGACCTGCTGTATCGACCAGATTGCTCGGTGCTTCGGCATCACGTTTGATGGTACCGTGTTGGTAGCTCAATAGCGGGCTCAGGGCGCCGAGCGGCTTCTGCGGCAGCGTGACCAGAGCCGAGGCCAGTATCGGGTTAGCCTGCCCATCCTGGGTTACATAGGTCAAGCGATACGCCTGCACGCCATAGCGTGGCGTGGCCCGCAGCGCCGAGCTGCCAGCGAGATCCATTGCGGCTGTTATATCTGCGGTTGAAACTGTTTTCAGGAGCACGGCCTGCTTGAATTCACCCAGCCCGACCAGATTGACCAGC
>JADGRK010000240.1 GCA_017880985.1 Rhodoferax sp.
ACGCGCGCTGCGGCCGCGCTGATGAGCCTGCTGCGCGCCTGTGTGTGGAACGCCTCGACCGACGCGGTGCTCGACTGGCTCAAGAACGCACCGGCTTTTGCCCCCGCCAGCGTGGCGCAGGCGGAGCAAAGCTGGCGCCGCCTCGGGCTGCGTGACTGGCGCTCGGTGCCCGCTGATGATGCGTTGGTGGTGGCGGTGCAAGCGCTGTGCAGCGCACTGCAAACGGGACGGGTATTGACCCGCTGGTTGGTTGATCTGCGTGGCGCTTTGCAAAGCGCAGGGCAATGGCTGCTCCTGCTGCAAGACCCGGCCGGGCAGGCGGTGCTTGACGCCTTGCGCCTGCGCGAGGGACTGGAAGCTGAATTTGCCGATGTCACAGAGCGCATGAGTCAGAGCCAGTTCCTGGCCTGGGTCAGCCAGACGCTCGACGCTGCCAGTTTTAGGCCAGCGCATCCGGATCAATCGACGTCCGGGCAAGTCGTGATCCTGCCCTTGAGCCAGTTGCTGGGACGGGTGTTGGCGGCTGTCGTGCTGCCCGGTTGTGACGAGGTCCGCCTGCCTGCATCGCCCGAGCCGCCTGGGCAGTGGAGCCCAGGTCAGCGCGCGCTGCTGGGCCTTCCCTCGCGTGAGCAACTGGCCAGCGTGGCGCGCGCTGGCTGGCTTTACGCCTTGCAGTTCCCGCAGGTTGACCTGCTGTGGCGCACCAGCGAGGGTGGCGAACGCTTGATGCCGAGTGGCTTTGTGCAGGCGTTGCAGCTTCTTCAGCCCCAACTGTCGGCGGCCGACCCGCGCGTGTTGCGCGCGCTGATCGCACAGCCTTGCGCCATGCCGCATCCCAGCGGCGATGCACTGCCCGTGCACCGGCTGTCGAGCACCGCTTATGAAGATTTGCGGCGCTGCCCCTATCGCTTTTTTGCGCTGCGCCAGCTCAAGCTGCAAGAGTCTGACGAGCTTGACACCGAGGTCGGCAAGCGCGACTTTGGCAACTGGCTGCACCTGCTCCTCAAACGTTTCCATGACGCACTAAATCAGGCTCCAGCGTCCGACCTGCTTTCGCGAGAAGCTATGATTAATATAGCGGCTGAGCAGGCGACCGCCGAGCTCGGTTTGTCGCAGGGTGAATTTTTACCGTTCGCGGCCGCCTGGCCACGGGTACGCGCAGGCTATCTGGACTGGCTGGCCGCTCACGAGGCCAACGGAGTCACGTTTGCAGAAGCCGAGAGCTGGAAAGAAACCCCGCTGGGCGGTCTGACATTGGTCGGCAAGATCGACCGCATTGACCGTCTGCCTGACGGCAGCGCCCTGGTGATCGACTACAAAACCGAAGCGCGTGCGACCACCGCCGAACGCATCAAAGCGCCGCTGGAAGACACCCAGCTCGCCTTTTACGCAGCCCTGTTGACCGACGACACGCTGGCTGCTGCCTATGTGAACGTGGGTGAAAAAGACGCCACCCGAAGTTATGTGCAAGCCGCAGTGGTGGCTTTGCGTGATCAGTTGCTCGAAGGTATTGCAAGCGACATGGCGCGCATCGCTGACGGGGCTGACATGGCGGCGTTGGGGGAGGGTAAGGCGTGCGAGTTTTGCGCTGCGCGAGGCTTGTGCCGAAAAGATTTTTGGGAGACGGTGTAAGTCGGGGGATGGGAATCTGGCAATCCGGGCTGGCGTTTTGAAGCGCGACAATGGATGCGAGGGGACATATTTCCTGGAACATAAAAAAGCGAGCTTATTAATGCAAAACTACGATGATTTGGTGGTTGACGCGCTGACGCGTGTGAAAGAAATTATGCCGTGGGATTTGAGCGAAATGCTGGCCGCCGGCCGGCAGCCGATCCTGCTTGACGTGCGCGAACCGGCGGAATTTGCCAGGCTGCACCTGCCTGGCTCAATCAACGTACCGCGTGGCGTACTGGAACAATCTTGTGAATGGGATTACGACGAGACCGTGCCGGAGTTGGCCACCGGGCGCGGACTGGAGATGGTCGTGATCTGCCGCACCGGCAAACGTTCCGCACTGGCGGCTGACGTGCTGTTGCAGATGGGATTTGGCCAAGTGATCTCGCTCAAGACCGGCGTGCGTGGCTGGGCCGATTATGAACAGCCTTTGCTCGATGCACACGGTGCCGTACTGGAGGCGGACGCCGTCGATGAGCTACTTGCGCCGCAGCTACGGCCAGAGCAGCGCAGGGCAAAAAGCCAGCGCTGAACCAGGATGCCCGGTTGCACTTGAGCCTTGAATCCGCCATGCCTGACTCTCCATCTGCGCCAGCTTATCAACACAACGGCAAAATAGTCAGCGCCGAAGCGTTCTATGCCATCGCTTGCGACCCGCGCCGCAGTGTGGCGGTGGAGGCCTGCGCCGGGGCGGGCAAAACCTGGATGCTGGTGTCGCGCATCGTGCGGGCCCTGCTGGACGGCGTGGATGGGCAAAGCGGCGAGTTGCGGGTGCAGCCGCACGAGATTCTGGCCATCACGTTTACCAAACGCGCTGCCAGTGAGATGCGTGAACGGCTCTATCAATGGCTGGCTGACTTTGCCGCCGCCGATCATGAGACCCTGGTGCAGGCCTTGCAGGACCGTGGTGTTGTGAATAAAAACGACCTGCAGCCACCGTCCAAATTGCCTGAGCAGCTATCAAAGCTATATCAAAGTATTTTGGCAAGCGGCCACCAGGTACAGGTGCGCACTTTTCACAGTTGGTTTGCCGCCTTGCTGCGCAACGCGCCGCTGGCGGTCTTGCAGCAAATGGAATTGCCGGTTAACTACGAGTTGCTGGAAGATGATGCGCCGGCCAAAGCGCTGCTGTGGCGGCGCTTGTACACGGCGCTGCTGGCCGACCCCCAGCGCCGGGCAGATTACGAGGCGGTGGTCTTTGACTATGGCCGTGCGCAGACCGAAAAAGCCTTGCAAACCGCCCTGGACAAGCGCACCGAATTTGCGCTGGCGGATGCGCAAGGCGTGGTGCTGGCGTCAGTGCAGCGTTTCGGTGATCAGTGCCCCGGGTTTGCCGGACTGGAGTTGCCGGAAGACTTTTTGCGCGCCCAGCCGCAACGCTGGCAAACCCTGCTTGACGCAGCACGAGCGCTGGGCCGTGCCAGTGCCAAAACCTTTTCAGCCAAAGGCCTTGAGCTTGAAATGGCGCTCAGCGCAGGCGACATCGGCGCCGCCTTGAAAGCCTTGCTGACCGAGAAGGAAACCCCGCGCAAGTTCAGTGAAAAGATTGTCGGCATTGAAGACGTGCGAGCGGCACAAGACCTGCTGCTGTGCGTGGTCACGGCGCGTCGGCAACATGCGGCCTGGCTTTACCAGCAACGCATGGCGCGACTCAGCCGGGTGCTGCTCAGAGAGTTTGCAGCGCTCAAGCGCGAGCACGGCTGGGTTGACATGAATGACGTCGAGCGGGCCGCGCTGCTGATGCTGAGCGACCCGGTGCTGTGCGGCTGGGTGCAGGAGCGGCTTGACGCACGCATCAAACATCTGCTGATTGACGAGTTTCAGGACACCAACCCGCTCCAGTGGCAGGCACTCAAGTCGTGGCTCAGTGGCTACGCCGGGGCTGGCGGGGGCGCCAGTGGCGGTCTGGCTGCTACGGCGCCCAGTGTTTTTATTGTGGGCGATCCCAAGCAGAGCATTTACCGCTTTCGCCGAGCCGAGCCGCAGGTGTTCAAAGCGGCCAAAGCTTTTGTGCGCGATGGCTTGCAAGGTGATCTGCTCAGCTGCGACCACACCCGGCGCAACGCCAGCGGCGTGATTGCCGCGGTCAACGCGACCATGGCGGAGGCGGCAGCAGCCGATGGCTATGAAGGTTTTCGCAGGCATACCACCAGTTCGTCGGACGCGGGCTTGGTTTGCCAGCTGCCGCCCATCCCCCGGCCCGCGGCCAGAAGCGGAGCGGCGGGCGAGGCGGACGAAGCTTCGGACGAATCGATCGATGCTACCTGGCGCGACAGCCTCACCACCCCACGCGAGCTGCCCGAAGAAACCCTGCGCACGCTCGAAGCGCGCCAGGCGGCAGGCTGGATCGCGCAGCAACTTGCCAGTGCTGGTCTGCAAGCCTCGGATGTCATGGTGCTGTCACGCAAACGGGCCGGTCTGATGCCTGTGCAGGATGAGTTGCGCCAGTTGCACATTGCTGCCCAGATTGGCGAAAAGACCAATCTGATCGATTGCTGTGAAGTGCAGGACCTGGTTGCCTTGCTCGATGTGCTGGTGTCGCCGCAGCATGACCTTTGCCTGGCGCGGGTGCTCAAGTCGCCCCTGTTTGGCCTGGCTGACGAGGCGCTGGTGCAGCTCGCGCTGGGGCAGCGGAAACAAAATCTGCCGTGGTTTGATTTGCTACCAGAATCAGAGCTTGTTACGCAGGATGGACGGGCGATAGCGCTCTATTTGATGCGCTGGAAAGCTTGGCTGGACGGGTTGCCGCCGCACGACGCGCTGCAAGCCATCTACACCGACGGCGATGTGTTGGCGCGTTTTGCTTGCGCGGCACCCGCGAGCCAGCGTGAGACGGTGCTGGCCAACCTGACGGCGCTGCTCAACGTCTCACTGCAACTCGGCGGCGGGCGTTTTGCCACGCCCTACGCTTTTGTGCGCGCCCTCAAAGCCGGCGGTGTGCTGGCGCCCGCCGTGGTCAACCCGCAGGCGGTGCGTCTGCTCACGATTCACGGCGCCAAGGGGCTCGAAGCCGAGGCCGTG
>JADGRK010000241.1 GCA_017880985.1 Rhodoferax sp.
AGTATTCATTTTGCTGCGCAAAATGGTGCCCGCACCGCCATGCACGGCAAGTGTGAAATCGGTTTGATGAGGTCGATGACTTGTTTTCATATAAGGGGGTCGAAGGAAATTTAGGTTGTCTTTGAGCGATCACCGATATTGCCGCCCGCGCCGGACCGGTTGTCCACGATCACGCCCGTGCCCCACAACTCGCCCAGTTTCGAAGCAACGATGCGCGTGGGTATGTCGACATTCCCGCCGGACCGGAAACCGACGATGGGTACCGGCTTTGCCGGAAACGTTTGGCCGGACATGAGAGGCGCCGCCATGGCGAGCGTGAGAGCGGCTGCGACGACCAACAGGTTCAGATTCTTCCGGATCATGTGAATTCTCTTGGTTTTGTTGTGCGCCAAAATGTACGCCCAAGCGCGCTCGAAAGCAACGTCATACCGCGCCGGCCCCCAGGGGGTCCCTTGTCCAAACTTGCGGTCATGGCCTCAAGAATCGCCTTTACCGCTAGCTCGTTGTCTTTTGCGTTGAACTTCTTGGTTCTCGCGCTAAGGCGAGCAATAAGATCTCATTTGGTCCAACGCCCCCTTTGCGGTCGTTCAGATATTTTCAAACAGGAATCAAACCCGCTTTACAAACTCCTCGAACTCATCGAGCGGCAGCGGGCGGCTAAACAGATAGCCCTGATAGGCATGGCAGCCAATGCGGGCAAGGAATTCCCTCTGCGCCTCGATTTCCACCCCCTCAGCCATGACCGTCAGCCCCATACTCTCGGCCAGGGCAATGACCATCTTTGCAATGGCGGCATCGTTGGGGTCGATCAGGATGTCCCTGACGAAACCCTTGTCGATCTTCAGTTGCTCCAGAGGCAGTTGTTTCAGGTAAGAGAGCGACGAATAGCCCGTGCCAAAGTCATCTAGTGAGAAATTCACACCGTGAGCTTTCAGTGCGGACATCTTGGCGATGGATTTTTCCACATTGGACACCAGCACGCTCTCGGTCAGTTCCAACTTGAGCCTCTGCGGATTCGCACCAGTTCTGTCGAGCACTAGCAGCACCTGCTCGACAAAGTTGGCTTGATGCAACTGGTTGGCACTGACATTCACCGCGACCGTGAGATGGGCCATCCCTGGTCGGGTGGCCCATATGGCGAGTTGAGTGCAGGCAGCTTGCAGTACCCAGTGGCCCAAGGGCAGGATCAAGCCAGTTTCCTCGGCCAGTGGGATGAATTCGGCAGGCGACACCAAGCCGCGCTGAGGATGCTGCCAGCGCAGCAGCGCCTCAGCACCCGTGAGGCGGCCATCCCCGACCACCTGCGGTTGGTAGTAAAGGATGAACTGCTGTTGCCTCACTGCCTCGCCTAGTTCGACCTCCAGGGCAGCACGGTTGGTCGCTATGGCCTGCATCGCTGGATCGAAGAAGCACAGGGTATTGCGGCCTGCCGACTTGGCCTGGTACATGGCCAGATCGGCCTGTTTCAGCATGTCATCAATGGAGGTCTGGCGGCCGCAAAACAGGGTGACGCCAATGCTTGGGGTGCTGCGAATTTCGTAGCCGGCGAGCAGGTAGGGCTGATTCAGCGAGGCGAGAATCTTCTCGCCCACCGTTTCGGTCCGCGCCGCGGCTTCTTCGTGATTCTCGCTCAGACCTTCGAGCATCGCCACGAACTCGTCGCCGCCAAGACGCGCCACAGTATCACCTTCGCGGACACAGGTGGCAAGTCGTTCCGCTACTTGTTGCAGCAGCAGGTCGCCCTTGTCGTGGCCGAGGGTGTCGTTCAACGTCTTGAAGTTATCCAGGTCGATGAAGAGCAGCGCCCCATAGTGGTCGCTTCGCGCGCTGGCAGCCAGCGCCTGGTGCAGCCGGTCCAACAGTAGCCTCCGGTTAGGCAGTCCGGTCAGGGCATCGTGGTATGCGAGGAGTTCAATCTGTTCCTCGGCGGCCTTGCGTTCGCTGATGTCGCGGATCGAAGCGGCAACCATCAACCCCTGCTCAGTGTGGATGGGACTCAGACTGACATTGATGGGAACCTCGCGTCCCAGCTTGGTGACGGCCCACAACAAGCGATCTTTGCCCATTTCTCGAACCTGGGGCGCTTGGGTATAACCCTGCCGCAGGGCGATGTGGCGGCCATGGTAGCGCTGGGGCAGCAACACTTCTATCGGCTGGCCAACGAGTTCTTCGGGTTCGTAGCCAAACAGCGCCACGACCTGTCGATTGACCAGCGCGATCAGACCTGTTGCATCAACGATGACCAGGGGGCTGGGCGATGACTCGAGCAAAATGCGAAACTTCTGCTCCTGTTGTTTGATCAGGTCAAGATCTGCCTCGCGGCGCTTCCATGACCCAACCATCCGCCGTGAAAACCAGAGTGTGGCGAGCGTGAAGAACGCCATGAGAATGCCATTCTTGGCTACTTCTCTCCACCACTCGCCAAGGTAATCGTCGGTGGACATACCCACGAATATGTAAAACGGATAGCTGGGGAGCTTTCGGTAGGAGAATGCACGTTCGAGGTGGTCGAGGGGAGAAATGGCCCGGTAAATTCCGGCCTCGGGGGCTATCCGAAGCTGCTCCTCTAACTGGCGGGAAACAATCTTTTGACCGATGAGGGGGCCATCGTCGCTTTCAATTGGTGAGTAGCGGGCGACCACGGCTTGTTCATGGTCGCGCAGATTTATGACGCCGTGCCGACCGATATTTAAGGTGGAAAACTTGGCGGTGATTTTGTCTAACTCGATCACTGCCGAAACAATGCCGGCGAAGGAGCCATCCGACTGGTTCATTCGCCGAGCCAAAACGATTTGCCATTTTCCGTTGGTACGGCTCACGATTGGTTTACTGACGACCAGTCCGGCATCAGCATGGTCGCGCAGGCGGATGAAGAATTCACGGTCGGCAACGTTGATGATGGTGTCAGGCGACAGCCCTGTGCCATAACGCAGGTTGCCCTGTGCATCGGTGCTGCGCATATCGGAAAGTTCGGGCAGGCGTGATGCCTGGCGCGCAATGAAAGCGTTGAGCACGCTAGCGTCGAGGTTGCCGTTGCTGCGCAGCCGGGTCGCCTCGTCCACAATGGCAAGCAGGGTCAGAGCAATCTTGTCAAAAGAGCCTGCGAGGTCCTGTTCGAGCAAGTGCGAAAGATTTTGTGCCGTGACTACGGCCCGTTCTTCATGCTGTCCCCGGCTCTCGTAGAGCATCAACGCAACAAGCGTGCCAGCGATCAGATTAAGAGCCAGAATGCCTGCTACCAGCCGCGCAATAAAGCGGGAAGGGGCTAGGGTTGGCTCAGACGTGCGGGGCAAGGCCGTACCAGAAATAATGGAATGCTCCTCGTGGATAGGGCCATTGTATGAAAACGAACTCTTGGGCTGCTGCCGGTTTCAAAAACTTTATCAAGGGGGCCACTCTTTGCGTTTGAATGTCTGCAATCTGGGATCGGCGTCAATGGCCGGTGTTGGCCGAACCGGCAATTCCTAGGCCGAATGTGAATGACCAGAGTCCGATGCAAAGGCGTCGTTCACCACCCCAGCCATTCCAGTCGCGCACCCCTGGCCTGATTCAGGTCTTCGGCATGGGTGGTTAGCTTACGTCTGTCCAAACATAGCCTGATGCAATCTCGCAACCCCGTTGGTCATTGCAGTGGCCCGTTAGGGTTTGTCCGGGGGGCACCCTGTTATTTCTCGGTTACTCTGATTAAGTCTCAGTTACACACACGGGAGCGACCAATGAAAGTAGCATTCAAGAACTCTGGCCTTGCCGCAGCGGCGATTGTGCTGGCTATACAGCAGACAACGGCTTTTGCGCAGAGCATCCAAGAAATCGATATCTCCTATTCCCCAGGTACTTCATCGATTCCGACATTGTCGGAGTGGGCTATGCTGGGCCTGTCGCTGCTGTTGGCGGCGATTGCTGTCTACAAGCTGCGTAACAGGGCTGGTGGTAAGCCTTTGGCCTCCGTGATCTTGGCGTCTGCAATAGCGCTAGGCGGCGTAAGCGGCAGCAATCTGATGGGCCGGGCCGACGCCGCGCCAACTTGGTCCGCCGAGTGTTCCTCGGATATCGCATGTTCGATGTCAAACGCCAATGGCGGAATAGTCCACGTCCTTTCCAATGGTTGCAACAACACCGTCACAATCACAAATTCAACCGGGATAACCCAAACAGTGACGCAAGTATCGTATTTGGGGGGGGCGCGCCGCGGCAATCCAGGTGCAGGACCAGAATGCGTAGCTAGCCAAGTCCTGGGTAACGGTTCTTATTGCACTGTCTATGATCAAAACGGACCCGGTTGTTAAGTATTCGTCGTTGAATTGTGTCACCGTTGACCGCTGCATCATCCCCATAAAGATGAAACACATCGATGCCTGGTTGAATCCAGACCCCTCCAATCTCGCGGCACTGTATGCCATCCTGGACGACAGACAGCGGCCCTATTACGAACACCGATTGGCAGCCTAGCCAAGCGCAGCCACAGCGCAAAGTCGAGTTCAAGTACCAGCACACCCCTGCCCTGCCACCGGCGCACTCAAAGGCGTCAACGGTCTGGTTGTAACATCCGTGAACCGCACGATCCGGCAACGCGAATCAAAAACAATCGGACAGGGACGACGCCACGGCATGCTTGACGACATCAAAAAGACACTCTGGGCTACCGCCGACAAGCTGCGTGCCAACATGGACGCCGCCGAATACAAGC
>JADGRK010000020.1 GCA_017880985.1 Rhodoferax sp.
CTATCACTGCGAGGGTCTGTCTGACATTGTTCAACGCTTCAGCGCGGCGCTGCTGACTTTTGGTTATCCGCCTTGTCCGGGAAACATCATGGTGACCAACCCGCTGTGGTGCCAGCCGCTCGCGAGTTTCAAGGAAACCATCGGAAACTGGCTGTTCGGTGCCGACCCCGAAGGCCCGATGAATCTGGCGATCTTCATGGATGCCCGCGCAGTGGCGGGCGACGCTGCGCTGCTAGCCAGCTCACGCGAACAGTTATTCACGCTGGCCGCTGGCAACGATACTTTCATCCGAGGTATGGCCAGCGCCGTCAATCAGTTCAACGAGCCAGGCAGCGGTTGGTGGAGTCGCCTAAGCACCTTGCATGACCGCGAGACCAAGACCTTCGACCTTAAGAAACTCGGCACTTTCCCGATCGTTCTTGGTGTCCGTGCGCTGGCGCTTGAGCACCGTCTGGACGCCTTGAGCACCGTTGAGCGGCTGCGCGCCCTTGCCAGCCAAAACGCCCTGTCGCAAGAGCTCGCGCGTGATCTGGTGGAGGCGCTGCACTTGATGATGACACTTAAATTGCGCAACAACCTGCGTCAAATTGCGCTCGGGCAGCCCGTGAGCAACTTGGTAGAACTTGCCGGCTTGAGCACGCTCGACCGCGATCAAATCAAGGATGCACTGGCCATCATCAAACAGTTCCGGCTGCATTTGCAGCTGCATTACCGGCTCGAGACATAAAACTCCTTGGACGTTAGGGCAAGCGACCAGCAGTCCACGCATAGTTTCTACAATTGACAGATTCTGAAGTTTCCCTAGACTTCAGCTTCTCTATAAGGTGCCTCATGAAATTATGTCGTTTGTCTGTTGCAGCTGTCGCGCTGCTGTTGTGGGCTGCCATGGCCCAGGCTCAAATTCTGATTGGCCAGACCGTGGGCGTCACCGGCGCGGTGGCCGCCACGGTGAAAGAATCCAACGCCGGCGCCATGCTCTACATTGATGATGTCAATGCCAAAGGCGGCATCGGTGGCGAAAAAATAGAAGTGATCACGCTGGACGACAAGTTCGACACCAAGCTGACAGCCGTCAACGCACGAAAACTGATTGAAGAGCGCCATGTCGTGGCTCTGTTCATGACGCGTGGCACGCCCAATACCGAGGGCATTATCCCGATCCTGGACCAGTACGGCGTGCCCTTGATCGGCCCGTCTACCGGTGCCATGATTTTTCATCAACCAGTACGTCGGCACGTTTTCAACGTTCGGGCCACTTACCAGCGCGAGGCCGAGAAGGCCATTGCCCACCTGGCGTCGATTGGCATGAGACGCATTGCCGTGATTCACGTGGACGACGGCTTTGGTACCGATGGTCTCCAAGGGGCGCAGAACGGTCTGGCGGCAGCCAAGCTCAAAGCGGTTGCAATTGAAAAATTTGACCGCAGCAAGCCCAATTTTTCGACCATCGCGCCCCTGATGATCAAAACTGAAGCGCAAGGCATCATGATCATCGGCTCCGGCACGGCGGTGGTGGATGCCATCAAGGCGATCAGGGCCGCTGGCAGCGGGGCCCAACTTTTGACGCTGTCCAATAATGCCTCAGATGGCTTTGTCAAGCTGCTGGGCGAGAATGCGCGCGGCGTCATTGTGAGCCAGGTGCTGCCACAAACCTTCCGCTACGGCATCGTCAAGGAAGCCACACAACTGGCCCAGGCACGAAAAATAGCCCTTGTCAGCCCGGCCATGCTGGAGGGTTTTGCCTCGGCCAAGGTGCTGGTGGAAGCTTTGCGTCACAGTGGTGCCAAGCCAACCCGCGAACGCCTCCAGGCGGCGCTGGAAGGCATGCAAAAATTTGACCTCGGCGGCCTGGAGCTGAGCTACAGCCCGACCGACCACACCGGGCTGGACTTTGCCGATCTGTCCATCATCAGTGCCGACGGCAGGTTCAGGCGATAGCAGGACGCCAGCCGCTGTCAAACCAGGCGTCGCCTGACAGGTACGCCCGCAGCATCGGCAAGGCATCAAAGCCCCAAAACAGTTTGTCATCCACGGCCAGCGTTGGCACGCCAAAGACGCCGGCAGCAATGGCCGCATCGGTATGCGCTTTGAGTTGGGCCTTGACCTCGTCACTGGCCACCGCACGCTGCGGCGCCAATTGCTGCGTCACAGCCTGCAAGCGCTGCGCATCGGTGGCCTCGGCACCGCCTTGCCAGACATGTCTGAACAAGGTCTCGCAGACATACCGATTGGGCAGACCCTGGGCGTTGCAGGCAACGGCCAGGCGCAGCAGCGGCAGCGGATTGAACGGGTGACTGGCGGGCAATTGCAGCTCGATGCCGTGCGTGTGCGCCAGCCACAACACCTGCCGGTAAGTCCACTCACGCTTGCCCGCAATCTCGGCCGGGCCCAGTTGCCCATGGTGTTTGAGTAGCGCCCCCAACAGCACCGGCCTGTAGGTCACGCTGTAGCTCTGCCCCATCAGGGCCTCCGGCAATTTCTCGAACGCCAGGTAGGCGTAGGGGGAAATGAAATCGAGATAGAAGGTGATGTGTTTCATGGTGTGCTATTTTCGATCCCAGCACAACACCTTACAACACTATTTGACCGGGTAGTCCAAATCAGCACACCAGTTCTGCCTTGAGAGCCGGGCTTTCCTGAAAGAGCATGAATTTGCAGCCCAGCGATCAGTGTCCATCGGCTGAGGCCCGGATTGAATCAGGGTCAAAAAGGACGGTCCGACTGTGACCGATTAGACTTAGGGTATTCTTCATTCGCCCTCAGGCTTAATATTCCCCCAAGTCTCGACGGACAACAATAATGCTAATGCCGAGTTCGGCGCTGCATCAACCTGGAATAGGTCCAGACGAAATGCACAGAGTGCGACGGCGCTATGAGCCGCGCAACAACAGATTGGAACGAATTTCAAATGAACAACTTTTTACGCCGGTGCTGCATTGGCATTTTTTCCTCGGGCCTGCTGCTCTGTGCGCAGGCTCAGGCCCAGGAATTTCGGCTCGGGTTTGTCAAAACCGACCGCATTTTCAAAGAGGCAGCTAGCGCCAAGGTGGCCCAAACCAGGCTGGAGCAGGAATTTTCCAAGCGCGAAAAAGACCTCGCTGCGCAGGATGCACAACTGAAATCGGCAGCCGGTAAACTTCAGGTCGAAGCGCCCACGTTGCCAGAGGCGCAGCGCGTCAGTCGCCAGAAGCAATTGGCAGACCAGGATCGCGAACTGCAGCGCAAGCGTCGCGGTTTTCAGGAAGACCTGGCGGCGCGCAAGAACGACGAATTGCAGCAGTTACTGGCAGGCGCCAACAAGGTCATCAAACAGGTGGCCGAGGCAGAAAAATATGACCTGGTGTTGCAGGATGCAGTTTATGTCAACCCAAAGCATGACATCACCGACAAAGTGCTGAAGATCATGAATGCGCAGAGCATCAAGTAATTGAAATCAGATCCGCAAAGATGGCAAATCAACGGCGGTCTTCAATGCAGCAAGACGCTGCTCAAGCTGGGCCCAGATCGCCTGCTTGGCCGGGTCATCGGCACTGCTCCACTGAATAATTTCATCGAGAGTGCGGTAGCAGCCTTCACACAGCCCGGTGGCTTCGCTCATGCGACAGACCGAGATGCACGGTGAAGGAACATTTTGACCTGTAGCCCTCGTCAGTATTGCACGAGAAGCTATTAATTCAATAGCATCCTGCGGCCTGTCGAGCGCTGACGCCTGCACCACATCGACCACCGGTGCGCCGGTCAATCGAACCAGATCTTGCGGGCGCAGCTGGAACACGGCATGCGGGTGACCAGCGGCTGCCCAAATGTCTTGAAAGCGAAACAGCGTCTGGTCAATCAGTGTCACTGAATCAGACGCGTGCGCAATCGGGGCCACGCCGCCGATCGAAAAGCCGGTTTTGGTCTTGACGAAAGCGGCATCCGCGCGACCCAGCGGCCCCACCAGCGCCGCGACCCTGGCCTCGTCCACGCGCTGATCACCCGCCGTCACCACCAGCACCGCCGCATCATCTGCCAGACGCCTAAAGATGATGCTCTTGGCGATCTGTCCGACGACCACGCCGAGCGCGTCGGCCGCCTGCTGCGCAGTCCGCGCAGCGTCACTCAGCATCAGCGGTGCACAGGCGTGCCCCTGCGCCTGCAGGGCAGCAGCCACGCGCTGCACAGCGGCGGACAAAGGCTTGGCGTGCACTTTGTGCATCTGGTTCATTTCAAGTCGACCTTTTGTTGAACAAGGCCTTGCCAGCACGTGATTGGGTTGAGCGACCCAAGAAGTCGCTGATGAACTGACCCGCGTCGATCAACTTGTCCAGGTCGATGCCGGTCTCGATGCCCATGCCGTGCAGTAGGTAGACCACGTCCTCAGAAGCCACGTTGCCGGTGGCACCTTTGGCGTAAGGACAGCCGCCCAAGCCCGCCACCGAAGCATCAAATTGCCAGACGCCCATTTGCAGGCAGATCAAGGTGTTGGCCAAGGCCTGGCCGTAGGTGTCGTGGAAGTGACCAGATACATCATTGATATTAAAGTGCTTCAGCGTGGCTTCCATGGCGCGCTGCACCTTGAGCGGCGTGCCCACGCCAATGGTGTCGGCCACCCCCACGTGCTGTACGCCGATGCCGCGCATCCGCCCCGCCAGATAGCTCACGCGCTCGGGCGCAATGTCACCCTCATACGGGCAACCCACGGTGCAACTCATGGCCCCGCGCACATAGATGCCGGCCGCGCGCGCAGCATCGACCACTGGGGCAAAACGTTCGATGCTCTCGGCAATGCTGCAGTTGATGTTTTTCTGGCTGAAAGCCTCGCTGGCAGAGGCAAAGACCACAATCTCGTCCGGCTTTGTCAAGAGCGCCGCCTCAAAACCCTTGAGGTTGGGCGTCAGCACCGAGTAGCGCACGCCGGGTCGGCGCGTGATGCCTGCCATCACCTCGGCAGCGTCGGCCATTTGCGGCACCCATTTAGGTGACACAAAGCTGGTGACCTCGATCTCGGTCAGGCCAGCAGCTTGCAGCCGGTGTACCAGCTCGATCTTGACAGCGGCGGGCACCGCCTGCTTTTCGTTTTGCAGGCCGTCGCGGGGGCCGACTTCGACTAATTTGACGCGGGAGGGAATTGGCATAAATAACTCGCTTGAGTGGAAATCCGTTTTCTCTTTACTTGACAGCACATCATCGATAAAACGCTTCGACGGTGCCCTTCAACTTGATCATCAGCGGATTGCCCTTGCGATCGAGCGTCTTGCCTGCGGGAACTTTAATCCAGCCTTCGCTGATGCAGTACTCCCCGACATTCAAACGCTCCTTGTCATTCAATCGAATACCGACGTCATGCTCGAATACGGCAGCAATGTGATGGGGGCTGCGCGGGTCAATTGATAGACGGTCGGGCAGAGGGGGAAATTGAGTGGTTTCGTTCATAGATGTCTTTCTGTCAATTAACGCGAATCTGTGCCAATTTTCCATGATTTGGCCCTTGCCTGGTCTGGATCAGATGCGCCAACAGGTAATGTGACCTGAATTGCAGTTTCGCTACGCCGTCAGCGGTCGCTTCAGCTGCGAAGCCGCCAAAAAACCCTCCCCCGGCCGAACTCACAGCACGGCAAGTCGAACTCAATACCCCTGCTCCCGATCCACCAAGCCGGCCACGGGTTCACCGCGCTCAAACGCCGCAATCTTGCCCGCTATCTGCCCAATGCTGGTTTCGCGCAGGGTGCGGGCCGAGG
Organism: Rhodoferax sp.; assembly: GCA_017880985.1. Taxonomy (GTDB): domain Bacteria; phylum Pseudomonadota; class Gammaproteobacteria; order Burkholderiales; family Burkholderiaceae_C; genus Rhodoferax. The sequence continues at coordinate 5,721 of JADGRK010000020.1, forward strand.
TATGTGGCGTGATGGTGATTTTGGGGTGCCGCCAAAACGGATGCTCTGGCGGCAGGGGCTCGGTGCGAAACACGTCCAGCATGGCTCCAGCAAGGTGGCCACTGTCAAGCAAGGCCAGCAAATCATCATCCACCAGATGCGCGCCGCGCGCCACGTTGATGACATAGCCGCCGGGTTGCAGGCGGCTCAAGGTGGCGCGATTCAGGATGTCGCGGGTGTCGGGCGTGAGCGGCAGCAGATTGACCAGAACGCGGCTGGCCGCCAAAAAATCATGAAACTGCGCGGAACCGCTGAAGCAACGCACCCCGTCAATCGCCTTGGCCGAACGGCTCCAGCCCAGTACCGGGAATTCAAAGTGAGCCAGCGCCTGCGCCACCCGCGCACCCAGCACACCCAGGCCCATGACCCCCACCGGGAAGTCCGCACGGTTGCGTGGCTTGCGAAACGTCCAATGACCTTGCCGGATGTCGGCCGCATAGACATCAAGTTCGCGAAAGTGGCGAATGACCGCGTGACACACATACTCGGCCATCTGCACCGCCATGCCCGCGTCGTCCAGGCGCACGAGGGTGGCGTGGGGTGGCAGCCGCAGCTTCAGCAAGGCATCGACTCCGGCACCGATGGCAAATACGCCGCGCAATTGCGGCTGTTCGTCAAAGAATTGTTGCGGTGGTGCCCAGACGACGGCGTAATCAGCCGGTAAGGCACCAGCTTGCCAAAGCTCGATCTGGGCCTGCGGCAAGGCGGCACGCAGACCCGCCAGCCAGGGTGCAGGCTCGGTGCCGCTGCAACAGAAGGTGCTTTTCATCACTGCACCACCAGCTTGAGCAACTCGGCGCCTTCTACGACCTGTTCACCCGGGGCGTAGAGCAGCTCGGCCACCACCCCATCCACCGGGGCGGCAATGGTGTGCTCCATCTTCATGGCGTCCATCACGGCCAGAATTTGGCCTTTTTTGACCGCGTCGCCCGCCTTGACGGCAAACGACACCACCTTGCCCGGCATCGGCGCGGTCAGGCGACCACCTTCGGCAGCGGCTTCACCAGCGTGAGCCAGCAAGTCGATAGCTATTATTTGGGTAGCACCTTGTGGAGCATGGATATGCGCTACCTCGCCTTTTCGATACACATTGACAAGCGCGCGCTGGCCGGCAAAACGCAGGTCAATGCCCAGTGGCGTGGCGGCAAATTCCAGCATACCGGCTGCATCACCGACCGAGAAAGACAGCGCGCCATCATGCAAATAGGTCAGGCTGGCTGGCACGTGTTCACCACCAAACTCGAACTCAAAGCGGCGCGTGAAAACGCAGTGACTGCGCCAGCCATCGACCTTGCTGAACGGATCAGCACCCTCGGCAGCACGCTCGTCCAGCAGGGTCTGGGCCACATCAGCGGCAGCCACCAGCACCAGCCCGACGCGCTCTTGTTTGAACAGCACGGCGGCTTCACGCGGGATCAGGCCGGTGTCCAGATTGGCTTTGGCAAATGAATCGCACTGCACCACGTGACGCAGAAACTGCACATTGGTGGCCAGGCCAACGATGTGGGTGGCGGCAAGTGAAGCATCAAGTCGGGCCAGCGCCTGCTCGCGAGTGTCGCCATGCACAATCAGCTTGGCCAGCATGGAGTCGTAAAACGGGCTGATGGTGTCGCCCTGACGCACACCGTCGTCAATGCGAACCGGGCTGACCTCGAAACTGCTGCAATCGGGCTTGCGGTAAATTTGAAGCGTGCCGGTGGCGGGCAAGTAATTGTTGTCGGGATTTTCGGCGCAGATGCGGGCCTCGATGGCATGGCCGCTGATCTTGAGCTGGTCTTGCCGGAGTGGCAATGGCTCACCACTGGCCACACGCAGTTGCCACTCCACCAGGTCCTGGCCGGTGATGGCTTCGGTCACCGGATGTTCCACCTGCAGGCGGGTGTTCATCTCCATAAAAAAGAAATTCATTGAACCGTCGGCGCCTTGCTCGACGATGAACTCCACCGTGCCCGCACCGACGTAGTTGACGGCGCGAGCCGCTGCCACGGCGGCGTTGCCCATTTGCTGGCGTATCTCAGGGGTCATGCCGGGAGCGGGAGCTTCTTCCAGTACCTTTTGATGGCGACGCTGCACCGAGCAGTCGCGCTCAAACAAATACACATAGTTGCCATGGGTGTCGCCAAACACCTGTATCTCAATGTGGCGCGGACGTGGCACGCATTTTTCGATCAGCACGGCGTCACTGCCAAAGCTGTTGATGGCCTCGCGCTTGCAACTGGCCAGCGCATCGGCAAAGTCTTCGGCCTTGTCTACCGCGCGCATGCCTTTGCCGCCGCCCCCGGCGCTGGCTTTGATCAGCACCGGGTAACCGATTGCGTTGGCTTCGCGCTGCAACAGCGCCGGGTCCTGGTCAGCGCCGTGGTAGCCCGGCACCAGCGGCACCCCGGCCTTTTCCATCAACTGTTTCGACTCGGCTTTTAAGCCCATGGCCTGGATGGCTGATGCGGGCGGGCCAATGAAAACCAGTCCCGCAGCGGAACAGGCCTTGGCGAAAACTTCGTTCTCGCTCAGAAAGCCATAGCCTGGGTGCACTGCCTGGGCGCCGGTCGCCTTGGCTGCTTCAATGATGCGTTCCCAGCGCAGATAGCTGTCTTTGGGCGCGCTGCCACCAATGTGCACCGACTCGTCGCAGGCGGCTACGTGTTTGGCGCTGGCATCCGCATCAGAATAAACCGCCACCGTTTTGACGCCCATACGGCGAGCCGTAGCTGCCACGCGGCAGGCGATCTCGCCACGGTTGGCGATCAGGATTTTTTTGAACATGGAAAAGTCTCCGGAAAATTTGGGGCGAGTCATCTTTTCAGATCAGCCAATTGGGTTTGCGCTTTTGCAGAAACGACTGAACACCTTCCTTGCCCTCGCTGCTGGCGCGAATGGTGGCGATGCCCTCAACCGTGTGGGCGATCAGGCCGGCATCCATGTCGCGCCCGGCCACGTCATGCAGCAGGGCTTTGCACTCTTTGACCGCATTCGGGCTGGCGTTGACCAGCGCTTTGACCAAACCATCAACCTGCCCATCGAGCTGATCCGCACTGGCCACCGCGTGCACAAAGCCAATGCGCAAGGCCTCTACCGCATCAAAGCGCTCGGCGGTCAAAAAATAACGGTGTGCCGCGCGCGCGCCCATGGCGCGGATCACATACGGGCTGATGGTGGCCGGATACAGCCCGAGCTTGACTTCGCTCAGGCAATAGCTCGCACTATCCACGCTCACTGCCACGTCACAAGCCGCCACCAGCCCCATGCCCCCGGCATAGACGTCGCCCTGAATGCGGGCGATGGTGGGTTTGCGACAAGCGTAGATGACCCGCAGCATTTCGGCCAATTGCGCGGCATCCGCCAGGTTTTCAGCATGGCTGTAATCGGCCATGCGGCGCATCCAGTTCAGGTCAGCTCCGGCGCAAAAGGCCGGGCCCTCGGCGGCCAGCACGATGGCGCGCACTTCGGGGTCCTGGCCCAACTGGGTGAAGGCTTGGGCGAGTTCAGCAATCACTTCGTCGTTGAAGGCGTTACGCACCTCGGGCCGGTTCAGGGTAACGGTGGCACAGTGGCCAGCACAGGCAATCAAAAGTGCAGTCATGTTGCCTCCGCTCACATCCGGAACAAACCAAATCGGGTGTCTTCGATCGGGGCATTGCGCGTGGCCGAGAGGCCCAACGCCAGCACGCGGCGAGTGTCAGCGGGATCGATGATGCCGTCATCCCACAAACGCGCGGTGGCGAAATACGGGTGACCCTGCATTTCATACTGATCGCGAATTGGGGCTTTGAAGGCTTCTTCTTCCTCGGCACTCCATTGCTCGCCCTTGCCCTCGAAGCCATCGCGACGCACCGTTGCCAGCACGTTGGCAGCCTGCTCGCCGCCCATCACTGAAATGCGCGCGTTGGGCCACATCCACAAAAAGCGCGGTGCATAAGCGCGACCACACATGCCGTAATTGCCGGCACCAAAACTGCCGCCGATGATGATGGTGAACTTGGGCACCGCAGCGGTGGCCACAGCCGTCACCATCTTGGCCCCGTTACGGGCGATGCCTTCGTTCTCATACTTGCGCCCGACCATGAAGCCGGTGATGTTCTGGAAAAACACCAGCGGGATTTTGCGCTGGCAGCAGAGCTCGATAAAGTGTGCGCCCTTGAGTGCCGATTCACTGAACAAAATACCGTTGTTGGCGATGATCCCCACCGGCATACCTTCAATGTGGGCAAAGCCGCAGATCAGCGTGGTGCCAAAGCGCGCCTTGAACTCGTCGAACTCTGAGCCATCAACGATGCGGGCAATTATTTCGCGCACATCATAGGGTTTGTGAGTGTCCACCGGGATCACGCCATACAGCTCGTTCGCTGCAAATTTAGGAGCTATTGAAGCACTATCAGCAGGGGCTGGCGCCTTGCTTTTATTTAGATTCTTGACAGCGGTGCGGGCCAGCGCCAGCGCATGCAGGTCATTTTGTGCCAAATGATCGGCGACACCCGAGATGCGCGTATGCACATCGCCGCCGCCCAGGTCTTCGGCCGTCACCACCTCGCCGGTAGCCGCCTTGACCAACGGCGGTCCACCCAGAAAAATGGTGCCCTGGTTTTTGACGATGATGGCCTCATCGCTCATGGCCGGCACGTAGGCGCCACCCGCCGTGCAACTGCCCATCACCACCGCGATCTGCGCCAGCCCCAGCGCACTCATGTTGGCCTGGTTGAAGAAGATGCGCCCAAAATGATCACGGTCCGGAAACACCTCGTCCTGATTCGGCAGATTGGCACCGCCCGAATCCACCAGATAGATGCAGGGCAGGCGGTTTTGCTGCGCCACTTCCTGCGCGCGCAGGTGCTTCTTGACCGTCATCGGGTAATAAGTGCCGCCTTTGACGGTAGCATCGTTGCAGACAATCATGCAGTCCACCCCTTCGATGCGACCAATGCCGGTAATCACACCAGCGCAGGGCGCGCTGTCACTGCCATCGCGATCCGGATACAAGCCCAGCGCCGCCAGTGGCGAGAGTTCCAGAAACGGCGTGCCGGGGTCCAGCAACATCTGCACCCGGTCGCGCGGCAGCAGCTTGCCGCGCGCAGTGTGTTTGGCTCGGGCCGCCTCACCGCCACCGAGTTCGATTTGCGCCATTTTGGCGTGAAGGTCCTGCACCAGCGTGCGCATGGCAGTGGCACTGGCCACGAAATCCGCGGAGCGGGCATTGAGTTTGGTTTCCAAAACTGACATGAACGTCTCTTTCTAAAGTGCAAGACAGCGACCAAGTTGCACATCGCCGCTGCCCAAGCATAAAGGCTTCAAAGGGCGCATGGTTGTCACACAGGTTGCAAATCGTGCCAAACGAACGGATACTTCCATCCATGACCTCCGGCCCTACCCAAAAGCGCTCCGCAAGTCCTGACAGAACGAGTGGACCCGCATTGACACCCGTTGCGTTTGTCAACGCCATCGTTCAGGCCTATACAGACCAACGGAAAAATCCTGCTCAGGCCTTGGCAATGGCACAAATTGCGCCAGAAATATTGATAGACCCAGCCGCACGCATCACAGCCATGCAGATGGAATGTATCTCTGAGGCTGCAATGCAGGAGCTTGACGACGAGGCCTTGGGCTGGTTCAGCCGTCGCCTGCCTTGGGGCAGCTACGGCATGCTGGCGCGCGCATCGATCAGCGCACCCAATTTGGGCGTGGCGCTCAAACGCTGGTGTCGCCACCATGGTCTGCTCGCCGATGACATTGGCCTGCAGGTTCAAGCCACCGCCGATATTGCAACTATCAGCATCGCAGAAAGCTGCAATCTGGGCGCGATGCGTGAGTTTTGTCTGGTCTCAGTGCTGCGCAACATCCACGGCCTGGCGTGCTGGCTGATTGACTCACGCATCCCGCTACAGGGCGCACAGTTTCCGTTCGCCGCCCCGCTGCACCATAGCGTGTACGCCGTGTTGTTCTCAGGCAGCACCGCTTTCGAGCAGGCTCAGGCCCAAATTCGCTTTGATGCCCGCTACCTCAACCTGCCCTTGCGCCGCGACGAAAAGGCCTTGCAACAGATGCTGCAGCACGCCTTGCCCCTGACCGTGCTGCAATACCGGCGCGACCGCCTGCTGGTGCAGCGGGTGCGGCGCATGCTGGCCAGTGCGCCAGCGCAATCCCACAACGCCAACGACCTGGCCGCATCGCTTCATATGTCGGTGCGCACGCTGCACCGGCAACTCAAGGACGAAGGCGCCTCAATACAGGCGTTGAAAGACGAGGTGCGCCAAAGCCGCGCCCGTGACCTGCTGCTTCGTACCCAACGCCCAATCAAACAAGTGGCCGCTGCCAGCGGTTTTCTGAACGAAAAAAGCTTTATCCGTGCGTTTCGGAGTTGGACCGGGCATTCGCCGGCCGAATTCAGGCGGCCTGGTTGACCGCTTTAGTGAACCGAACAAACTTGCTTCCATTTTCATAGCGCATAACGCTTTATGTACGGGCGCGAGAGGTCAGTTTTATATAAATTTACCAGCTCAACCTTTAGCCCGACGCCGCGCCTTTTGCGCTTCCAGTGTTTCGGTCGGAGCACCTTGCTTAACCCACTCGACCCAGCCGCCATCTATGTGGGCAACGTTGGTCATTCCCATGTCCTGCAAGGCCTTGGCCGCCAGCGCTCTACGCCAGCCGGCACCACAAAACAGGATGAACTCTTTGGACTCATCGGCAAACAAGGGCTTGTGGTAGGGCGAGGCCGGATCGACCCAGAACTCGAGCATGCCGCGCGGCGCATGGTAGGCACCGACCACGGTCCCCTCGGCCAGTTCACGGATGTCGCGGATATCGACGATCTGCATGCGTGCATCGTTCAGGCGTGCGCAGTCAAGGGTTCGTCGGCGCGGCCCGCGCGCTCGGCGAGTGCGCGGTAGATCAGCTCGATCCCGGGGCCTGACACCAGTTGCTCAAACGAAACGTGTGGATAGTACCGCCAATTGAAGAATCGCCACTTCGCGCTCGTCGTGCGGCGAAAAACTGGTGTGCCCACCTTCCGTGCCAAGTGCGACCCAGCCGTCGTTGGCCGGGATCAGGCCAGATACACCCAAACCGCTGCCCGCCCCTATCAGGCCCACGACGCTGCGCATTACCGGCGATCCGCCGCCGACCTGCCGGCGCTGGTGGGGCATCAGGTTGGGCAGCGCCATGGCCAGGGCAGTAAAGTCGTTGACCACAACCAGGTGATCAAACTGCAATCGTTCACGCATCTGTTCGATGGAGAACTGCCAGTGGTAGTTGGTCATGCGTACTTCGTCACCCGATACCGGATTGGCGATGGCCACAGCAGCGTTCTTGATGTGATCGAGGGGCGTTGTGGGAAGTCCCGCAAGATAGGCCTTTACCGCAGCGTAGAAATCGACGTAGTCCGCGCAACGCAAAGAGACCGGGTGCTCAAAAACGCCAGGCGCAACCTCCAGCGCGAATCGGGCATACGTGCCACCGATATCGGCAAGCAGCCGCGGATTGTCGAAAAGCGTAGATGACATGATTAGCTCCGTATTCAGGCGGTCCAGCGGGTCTCGCCAGGGTGGACGCAACACTCGTTCATCTGGCAGAGCACGCCCATTGCCCACAAGCTTACAGGATAAGGCCTATTCCGCCGGCAAGACGTCCAACGCCCGTGATGCACCAACCAGGGCCGGTGTTGATGCCCTGATGATCCAGGTCGGGATCGTGCTCAGGTAGTCTTTGAAGCGTCCTTTTTCCTCGAAGCGCTGGCGAAACAATGCCGCGTTGAACGCGTCACCCAGAAGCGGCACAATACCGCCCCCAATATAAAGTCCACCGCGTGCGCCGAGTGTCAGAGTCAGATTGCCTGCGACATTGCCGAGAAAACTGGTGAACAAGTGCGCAGTCTTCACGCATTCCTGATCGGTGCCTGTCATTGCGGCATCAGTCACATCCGCCGGGCTCAAGCTTCGCGCCACCTGCCCATCGAGTTCGCACACGGCACGATACAGATCGACCAAGCCGGGGCCGGAAAGCACGCGTTCAGCGCTGACGTGACCAAATCGCGCGCGCAGCAGCGACAGTAGTGCCGCCTCTTGATCGTCAGCCGCCGCCACAGTGGCGTGCCCGCCCTCGCCGCTCAAGGCAAAGTATTGATCCTTGCCGGTCAGTATCAGGCCCGAGACCCCCAACCCGGTTCCGGGTCCGAGCAAGGCGATAGGTTCGCCTTTAATGGCGACACCTGCCCCAACGGGGCGCAAGTCAGACTGCGTCAGCGCGGGCAGGCTCATGGCAAGCGCTGTGAAGTCATTGATGACCAAACAACGGTGTACCCCGAGCGATTGCTTGAACTGGGCAATGGAGAACGTCCATGAGTTGTTGGTCATGCGCACGACATCACCGGTGACCGCCGTGGCAATCCCGATACCGACACACTGCGGCCGCCCATGGCCCGTGGTCGCAAGGTAATTTACCGCAGAGTCATAGAGCGATGCACTGGCTTGGCAAGGAATCACGGAAATGTCCTGCAACGGCGCAGCGGCGGACTCCTGCCATGCCCAGCGCGCATTAGTGCCGCCAATGTCGCCCAGCAACCTGGGGTAGCCTTGATCCATATCCAATTTCCGTTTACTCCAGCTTGAAATTAAATTCCTGCGTGGCGATCACATCAGCGCCATCGGTGACGCATTTGTATTGCAGCATGGCGGCCTTGACGGCGGCGTGGAACACGCGCGGACCCGAGAGGATTTCGACACTTTGAATGCTGCCGCCCTTGATGTGGATCTGCGCCTTGACCACGCCCTCGGTGCCGTCTTGCAGCGCTTTGCGCGGCATCTCGGGCGGCACCTGGGTCGGACAGGCCAGGCCAATGGTGGTGCGCCTCGGGCCGGTCGCCACCGGAGGGGCCGGGGGCGGGGGCGGTGCAATCACGATCGGTGCTGTGGGCACAACCTGGGTTGATTGAATCACCGGTGCGTTCGAGGTCACTTGCGGTGCCACATCCGGTGGCGGCACA